>CAZUYI010000046.1:10892-12100 GCA_964624095.1 uncultured Verrucomicrobiota bacterium
CGGCGGACGGGCCCGCCACCAACCGCCCGATAGGCGAGTGGTTCATGTTCCACGGCGCGCTGACGGCCGCGAGCCCGGACCCGGCGTACGCGTATGCGGCCTCCATCGCGCTGTCGCACCTGGGCGTGAATTACCGGATGGCCCACTCGACCTTTGCGGGGTGGGCCGGCGACCTGTTTGCCCTGGTCGTTGCGCCCTGTCCGGCGGCGCCGCCGGAATCCGAGCGCGTCCTGCGCGGCATGACCTTCGAGCGCGGCGGGACCGTGCGCGGGGCGCCCTTCGTCGAGTGCGTGTTCCGCGGCCTCGAGACGGCGCTGACCCAGGGCGGCGCCGAGCGCTGCGCCTTCGAGGGCAACCGGAACAACCTCGTCCTGCACGGCCACCACACCGGGGCCCGGCTCCTCGATTGCGCGCTGGGGCCGGCGTCCGAGCCGCTCCGCCTGCCGCGCACGCGGCAATCGCTTTCCCAGACGCGCGCGCTCGGCGCCGCCCGGCATGCCCGCGCCCTCGAGGTGGTGGCCAACCCGGGTGTGCTCGACCTGGCGAGCCTGCCGGTCCGGGTGCTGGATGGGCAGGGACGCCCCGTGCCCGATGCCCGGGTCTGGCTCGAGTGCCCCGCCGATCCGGACGGCCCGGCGGTCGTGCGGCGCCTGGCCGTCACGGGCCCGGACGGGCTTACCCCCGGCGTTGGCCACGAGCAGGCCCTCCTCATCGTGCGGCGCGAGTGGCGCCCGACCGATGACCCGGCCGCCCCGGAGGAATACACCTACGAGTACCGGCTGCGGATCGAGGCGCCGGGTTTCGAAGAGGCCGCCGAACTGGCCTTCAGCGGCGCGGCGGAACTGCCCCGGCCGTTGATCCTGCAACTGCACCGCTGAATGGGGGGGACCACGGAATACACGGATAGGGGAGGAAGAGAAGCGGGACCACTAGGCACACGGGAGGAAACAGGGCGAGTTGAGAGACGCGGGACGGATGCCACCGAAAATCTTTGACTGGCTTCGCTGGGTTTCTTATTCTGACCTGAAGCCTGGCTCCTGACCACCTGAGCCGTCACGACCTATGTGCGCCGTCGCTATCCCGTATGCCGCGACAGGGGAAGGGGGACGTTCCCCGAATTTGAGGGTGCCCCCCTGGCCTGGACATTTCTGACAAAAATTAGGTTGGATTGGGTATTTCCCCGGAAATCTTGATATGTAATAATTAAA
>CAZUYI010000047.1:0-2405 GCA_964624095.1 uncultured Verrucomicrobiota bacterium
GGCAGGAAGCCCACGCCGATGACGATCACGTTGCGGGTGATGGCGCGTGCGGGCTCGCCGAACATCGGGCCCGAGGCCGCCTGCCACGATCCGTAGCGGGCCTGCATCTCTTGAGCGCGCGAGATGAAATGGATCGCGTAGTCCACGGCCATGCCGAGACTCAGCGCCGAGAGCACCGCCACCGGCATGTCGTAATCCTTGCCCACGATGCCGATCAAGCCGTAGATCAGGCCGATGGTCACGGTCAGCGGCACCATGGCGAGGAACCCCCACAGCGCCGAGCGGCAGAGGATGATCATCATGAACCAGACGGCAAAGAAGCTGCCGAGAAAGGCGAGCAGCATGCCGGCGACCATCTTCTGCTGCCAGATCACGTTGATGTAGGTGAGTCCGAACCAGCGCGCCGCGAGCGGCACGGGCGGCGGGACGGCCGCGAGGTAGGCGGCCGTCGCGTCCGCGAGGACCTGCATGTCGCGGTTGTCGCCGCTCTTCTGCTGGATCCAGAGGCTGGCGCGGCGCCATGTGTCGGTCCGCGCGAAGTGGGCCAGGTCCCCCGGCCGGTGCGAGCTCTCGTACTGCATCACGGTCTGGGCCACGGCCGCGCGCGTGTCCGGTATGCGGTCGTACTCCGGCCGGCCTTCCATCAGCTCGCGGTACACGGTCCGCACGAGGTCTGCCAGCGAGTTGCTCTTGCCCACCAGCGCCCGCCCGTCCGGGCCGCGGATCGTCAGCAGGTGCGCCTGCAGCCCGGCCATCCAGTTCAGGACGGCGGGATCCTTGAAGACCTGGTCGCTCTGCGCCAGCTCGCTGAGCGCCAGACCCGCCGCGTCCCAGGCCTCGTAGAGCGCGCCGTCCGCGGCGTCGGCCTGCCCGGCGGCGTAGGCCTGGAGCCGCGCAAAGAAGGTTGCGCGGTCGGACGCCTCGGCGTCCGCCGAGCGGGCCTCGCGCTCGAGCGCCGCGCCGACGGGCTCCGCCGCCGCGGCGGGCAGCGCGGCCAGGCGCCGGCGCAGCGGCTCGGCCAGGGTGGCCGCCAGCCCCGGCGGACCGGGCGGCTCGTCGGTCGGCTCGAGCGCGAGGTAGCTCATGTAGGTGCCGCCGAAATGGCGGTTGAGCACGGCGTCCGCCACGCGGATCGGGTGCGCGGGCTCGAACCATTTCACCGGGTTGTCGTTGATCCGGATGCGGGCGATGCCCCAGCCCGCCGCGCCGCTCAGCAGCAGGGCGCCGGCCAGCAGGAGCCGCGCGCGGCGGACCGTGCCCCGGCCGACCGCCTGAAGGGCTCGCGCCATGACCGTGGGCCGGCCCTCGCCGTGGGCGGCCAGCCCGAACCGCTCGAGCGACCGGGGCCGGATGAACATGACGGAGGCCGGAATGAAGGTGATGGTCCAGACCCAGGCCACGAGAACGCCGATCGCCACGTAGACGCCGAAGACCTGGACCGGCGGGATCGGGGTGAGGGCCAGCGACAGGAACCCGACGGCAGTCGTCAGGCTGGTGTAGAGCATGGGGGTAAACAGGGTGTCCATCACCTGCCCGATGGCCGTCGCGCGGTCTTTCGTCTCCTGGTAGCGGTCGTGGAACTCGGAGAGGATGTGGATGGAATCGAGCACGGCAATGGGCATGATGAAGATCGGGATCATGCTGCTCATGATGTGGATCGTGTGGCCCGCGGCCACCAGCAGCGACAGGGTCACGAGGCAGCTCACGACGGCCAGGATCATCGGGGCCAGGATCAGCGTCAGCTTGCGGAAGAACAGCAGCAGGAGCAGGAAAATGACCAGCATGGCCAGCGGGGCCGACACGGCCATCTGCACGAACATCTCCACGCCGAACGTGTCCTCCGCCACCGGCAGGCCGGTGATGTGGTATGTGTCGCCGGAGGTGAAGGCGGCGATTTTCTGCTCGAGGCGCTTGGCCACGGCGTGGGAGAGATGCTTGTCCGAGAGCGGTACGTAGAGCGCCAGCGCCTGGCCGTCCTCGGAGACCAGGGTGCCCTTCAAAAAAGGCAGGCGCAGCGCCTGCTCGCGCACCGCGCGGGCCGCCTCGGGCGTCGCCGGAGGCTCGGGCATGAGCCACTCGAACCGCACGGCGCCCGGGCCGGCTTGCTCGATGGTGTCCACGGTCGAGGGGGCGATCAGCTCGGGGGCGATCACGCCGGCTCGCAGGTCCTCCGGCCGGCCGATGGCCGCCCCGCGCAGGGTCTGCGCGTAAGCCGCCAGCGCGTGGATGTCCCGGAGCGTGGCGGGATTGAACACGTAGTCCGGGGCGCGGTCGTTAACGACCCCGACGACCAGCATGTCGTGGAGCGCAAACTCGTCCTTCATCCGCTTGTGAAAGACGCGCGCGGGCTCGTCGGCGGCGAGCATATTCTCGTGGGACCGTGAAAGCGACCGTATCGTATTTTC
>CAZUYI010000047.1:2415-8011 GCA_964624095.1 uncultured Verrucomicrobiota bacterium
CCCCGCGCAGCATCGGGAACGCCTTCGGCGCCACGGACGGCAGCGCGGCCAGCTGCACCAGGACTGCCGTGCTGCCCGCCATCAGCCAGGCCACCAGCGCCGGCCGCTGTACGCAGAACGCCGTAATGCGTCGAATCATCGAGCCCTCTCCTCAACCTCCCGCCTTGTTTATACCGGGCGCTTTCCGTCCGTGCAAATCCAAATTCCAGGCGGCCCACGCCGAGCCGCGCGGGATGCCGGCGAAACACCCGGTGCGGCGGCCCTCATGACCGCGGCGGGCCCGGGCCGGACAATCGGATTGACATCCGGCGCCCGGATGGTAGCATAACCCCGTTTCCGTGGCCGATCCACGGCGTTTGCGGCGCGATAGCCAAGCGGCTAGGCACGGGTCTGCAAAACCTGTTACACCGGTTCGACTCCGGTTCGCGCCTCCCCCGTTCATCCCGTTCACATGGCTCGCCATCCTGCTGCGGGATGGCCGTTTCTGGAATGCACGGCAGGCCGGTAACAGCAGGAGGAAAGATTCATGAGCCGGACGATATGGAGTGTGGTGGCGGGCCTCGTGGGCACCGTGGCGCTGGCGGCGGGCGAGGCCGGGCCGTTCCGGATCGGCTGGGCCTCGGCCGATATCACGCCGGACCGGCCATTAGTGCTGGGCGGAATGCCCATGGCCAGGCTGTCGACCGGGGTGATGGATCCGCTCACGGCCACCGCCCTGGCGCTGGAGTCGGGTTCGCCCGACGGCACGAACGAGGCCGCCATCCTGGTCAGTTGCGACCTGGGATCCATCCCGGATCCGCTGCGCGACGGCGTCCGCGCCCTGCTGAAGGACCGCCTGCCGGATGTCGATCCCATGCGGGTCGTGCTCAACGCCACCCATACGCATACCGCCTTGCCGGCGAGCAGCTTTGGCATCCCGTTGCCGGGCATGACCCGGGAAGAGTATGTCGCGTTCGCCGCGCCGCGCCTCGCGGAGGCCGCCGCGCAGGCCTGGGAAACACGCCGGCCCGGCGGCGTCAGCTTCGGGCTCAGCCACGCCGTGGTGGGGCATAACCGGTTGACGGTCAACGAGGCGGGCCGGTCGGGCATGGGCGGGAGGCTCGGCGCCGGTTTCAGCCACGTCGAGGGCTACGAGGACCATGCCGTAGGCCTGCTGTGCACGTGGGACGCGAGCAACCGGCTGACCGGCCTGGCGCTCAACGTGGCCGCGCCCTCGCAGTGCAGCGAAAGCAGCACGAAGGTCAGCGCCGACTACTGGCACGAGACCCGGCTGGAGCTGCGCCGCAGGCTCGGCGACGGGCTGTTCGTCCTGCCGCTCTGTTCGGCCGCGGGCGACCAATCGCCGTTCGTGATGGTGGACCGGCGGGCGGAAGCGCGCATGGCGAAACTCGCCGGCCGGACGCGCCGTCAGCAGATTGCCGTGCGGCTGGCCGACGCCGTGACGGCGGTCCTGCCGACGCTCGAGCAAGCGGTGGAGACGGCCCCGCCGTTCGGGCACCACGTGGAGACGCTACGCCTGCCCCGCCGCATTCTGAGCGAGGAGGACGTGGCCAAGGCCCGCGAGCAGGCCCGGCCGCACGCCGAGAAATACGAGGCGATGAAGCGCGAGCTGGACGCCAATCCCGGCCTGATCGAGGATCCGGTATGGGTGCGCGCCGCCTCGGCGGCCTTTTGGCTTCGGCGGCGCGGGCTGGCCGTCGAGGAACGGTACCGGCTGCAGCAGGCGGACCCCACCTATCCGGCGGAGGTGCACGCGCTGCGGATTGGTGACCTGGCGATCGCCACCAATCCATTCGAACTCTACCTGGATTTCGGCATCCGCATCCGGGTCCGCAGCCCGGCGGAACAGACCTTCGTGGTGCAACTGGCCGGCAGCGGGTCCTATGTGCCGACGGAGCGGTCGGTGGCCGGCGGCGCCTACGGGGCGGTTCCCGCCAGTACGCAGATCGGGCCCGAGGGCGGCCGGGAACTGGTCGAGCAGACCTTGCGGATGCTCGCGCCGCTGTGGAGTGAAAGCCCTGTAACCCCGCCCCGCGCGGCCTCGCAAACCCCATGATGCCACGAGCACCCGGCCGGATGGCGCGTTGCGCGCGGGGTCGTCCGAGGCGGACGTTCCCGCTCTTTATCCACCTGCCGGGCGGCGGCGGAACCGATCGGGGCGCTTTGCCCCACGCCCTCGAAACGGCCGCGCCACGAGGCTGGCGTTGTAATAGCGCGGGTCGCCGGTGACTTCCCGGCCAAGCCAGGCGGGGCGGGCAAAGGGCTGCGATTCGGAGGCCAGCTCGAGTTCCGCCACGACCAGGCCGGCGTTGACGCCCGAAAATTCGTCTATTTCCCAGCACATTCCTTCGTGGTTGAGCCGCCAGCGCGTCTTCTCGATGAGCGGCTTGAGGCAGACGTCGTCCAGCAGCCGGCAGGCGTCTGCGTAGGGAATGCGATATTCATACTCCGCGCGCGCGGCGCCGGCTGAGCGGCCTTTCACCGCCAGGAATCCGGCGCGCCCCATCACGCGCACCCGGACGGTCCGGCCGGGCTCCGCGCAGAGGTAGCCCTGCCGGCAGCGCACCGGCCGGGCGCTTCTTTTCCACGTCTGCCCCCGCACCAGGAACTTGCGCTCGATCTCGATGTTCATCCGTTCTCCGGGCGGCTTCGCATATCGGCGCGCCACCCACTCACGCACAACACGGGTTATTTCAGGAGCCCGGGCGCCTCGATGAGGGCATACCCGGATCCGGACGCCAGGACACTCCAGTCGCCGGATTCCGCCCGGAACACGGCCGGATCCGCCAGCCGGTCCCCGTCGTAATCGGCCGGGGCCGCGATTTCAGCCGTGTGGCCGAGCAGCCCGGCACTCTCGATCCGCGCGTAGGCCTGGCTCGACGGCAACGCCTGCCAGGTGCCGTCCGCCGCCCGGAAGGCGCCGGGATCGGCCAGGCCGTCCCCGTCGTAGTCCCCGGCTGCCGGGGCGAACCCCGCGCCGGTCAGCGACTCCGCGGTCTGCACGGCATACCCGCTCCCGGACAGCGCCGCCTTCCACGACCCCGTGGCATTCGCGCAGGCGGCGGGATCCGCCAGCCGGTCCCCGTCATAGTCGCCGGCCGCCGGCTGCCAGCCGGGCCCGCCGGGCAGTCCCGCCGCTTCCGTCAGGGCGTAGCCCGAGCCCGAAAGCAGCACGCGCCACGTGCCGGTCTTCACCTGGCAGACCGCCGGGTCCGCCAGGCCGTCCCCGTCAAAGTCGGCCGGCGCCGGGCGCCAGCCGTACCCGCCCAGCAGGCCGCGCGACTCGATCCGCGCATAGCCCGAGCCCGAGGGCAAGACGCGCCAGGTGCCGTCCGCCTCGTCGTACACGGCGGGATCCGCCAGCCGGTCCCCGTCATAGTCGGCCGAGGCCGCATGCACGCCGGCGGTCAGGAAGGTCAGGCGCACCGACTCGATCAGCGAGCCGGACCCGTTGTGGTACCCGCCGCGCGCGAAGCCCCTTGCCCGCACGGTGACAGACCGGTTGACCGGCAGCGTCGCGCCGGCCGCTTGCCAGCCGTCGGAGACCGCGGCGCCGACCCCGAGCGACGTCCAGTCCGTTCCGTTCGTCGAGTAATGGAAAACCACCTGCCCCACCCGCGGCGCGGATCCGCCCCGGCGCCAGGTCACGACTCCGTCCGGTCCGTTGACTTCGAGGGATTGGAGGGCGGCCACCGGGTTGGACAATCGGGCGATGCGTACCCGCGGCTGCCCGCCCAGCATTGTGAAGTCGCCGCCAACCAGCACTTTCCCATCGGGCTGATGGGCCACGCCGAAAACCCTCGCATTTGCGCCGCCGGGCAGCGTGGCGCCGGTGTCCAGCGTCCCCGCGGCCGTCAGGAGCGCCAGGCATCTCCGTTCGAACGGGAAGACGACCGTGAATTCGCCGCCCACAACGACCCGCCCGTCCTCCTGGAGCGATATCGAGTAGATCAGGTCGTTGAAATTCAGATTGAACGACGGATCGAGGCTGCCGTCGGGATTCAGGCAGGCGAGCCGCCGGCGCAGCTGACCGGCCATGCGCGTGAATTTGCCGCCCGCCAGGATGCGCCCGTCGCGCAGCAGCGCGACCGCATACACTTGCAGGAAATCGGTCCCGCCGCCGGGATCGAACGCCGGGTCCAGGCTGCCGCTCGCAGTCAGGCGGGCAATGCCGTTCAGGGCCGCGCCGCCCACGGTTTGAAACCATCCGCCCAGTATGATCCGACCATCCGGCTGCAGGGCGAGCGAATACACGGGGCCGTCAATCTCGGCAGGCACGAACCCGGCATCCAGCGTGCCGTCCAGGTTCAGGCGCGCCAGATAGTGGCGCGGCTGGCCGCCCACCTGCAGAAAGTAACCGGCCAGCAGGATTTTCCCGTCGGCTTGCTGAGCCGTGCAATACACCTCGCTGGGCACCGCGGGCAGGGCGGGCAGGTCGCGCGTGCCGTTCGTCCGGAACCGCTGCACACCCGGAGCGAGTCCCGCCACGATCCGGCCGTCCGACTGCACCGTAACGCATTCGAGATAGCTGGCCGCGTCCGGGTTAAACCCGGCTTCCACGGCGCCTGACCCGGGGTCCAGCCGCGCCAGGTGGTCGCGGGCCAAGCCGCCGATGAGCCCGAACAGCCCGCCTGCCAGAATCCGGCCGTCCGGCTGGACGGCCAGCCCAAAGACCGAGTGATCGGCGCCGCCGGCGGGGTAGAACGTGGCGTCCACTCCGCCGGTGCCGGCCAGCAGGCGCCCGACCCGGTTGCGGATCAGTCCGCGGAGCGTCGTGAACGCCCCGCCGACCAGGAGGTTGCCGTCCGGCTGCACCGCCAGCGCCACCACGTTGTCGTTGGCGCCGCCCGTCGAGTCGAAGGCCGCATCGAGCGTCCCGTCGGGATTCAGCCGCGCGATGCGCTTGCGCGGCTCTCCGAGCGTGGTGAAATCGCCGCCCACCACAATCTTGCCGTCCGGTTGCAGGGCCAGCGCATACACGATGCCGTTCGCGCCGCCGGGCGGATCGAACGAGGCGTCCAGGCTGCCGTCGGGATTCAGCCGCGCAAGATGATTGCGGACCCGACCGCCGATCTGGGTGAAATCGCCCCCGATCACGATCTTCCCGTCCGGCTGCAATGCCATCGTGCGCACCGGCCCGTCCACGCCGCCCGTGCGGAAGAGCGCGTCCGGGCGCCCGTCGCCGTGCAGGCGGGTCAGGAACCGGCTCGCGACGCCCGCCACGTTGGTAAAGAACCCGCCTACAAGAATGTTGCCGTCCGGCTGGACGACGATGTCCTTGACATGACAATCGGCCCCGGGGTTGAACCCGGCATCGAGCGTGCCATCCGCTTCGAGCCGGCCAATGCGGTCGCGCGCCTGGCCGCCCAGGGTCCGGAAATGCCCGCCGACCAAAATCTTTCCGTCCGGCTGCACCGCGACGATCCGGACCATGTCATCCGCGCCCTCCGTCTGCAGGAAGGCGGGGTCCCGCGCGCCGTCGGCCGTCAGGCGTCCGATCCGCGCGCAGGCCGCGCCAGCCAGCGTGGCGAACTCCCCGCCGACCAGGATCTTGCCGTCCGGCTGCACCGCCAGCGATCGGACGGCGTCCCCCGCG
>CAZUYI010000047.1:8021-12078 GCA_964624095.1 uncultured Verrucomicrobiota bacterium
CCGAACCATGCCGTTTACATCCGGGTCGAACCCGTCCTCGGCCGACTGCGCCCGCCCGGAACGCGGAGCCGCCGCCAGGATGCCGAGCCATACGAACGCCGCCGGCAACAGCCGATACGCCACTCGGGGTTTCATGGAGCCTCCTCGTGCCAGGCCACGCACACAGGACGGTTACGATTCGGGACACGACACCAGAGACAGCGGCTGACAGGAACTCCGGTTCCGAGATTCGGCTTGCCTTTCCGCGGGCCGCCCGTTAGTTCAAGGGCGCTGACGCGTATGGCGCTCTCTCGCCATGAAAAATGGCATGCCTGCTCCGGCAGAGAGACCCGTTCGTTGCCTCTCATTATAATCAGCGTGCCAAACCTCTCAAGCGAAATTATGGGGCCGGCGCGCCCGTCAAGCGGAGGCTCCCGGCCGGCGTGCCTGGCAGAGCCGGCGTGTGGACGGCGCCCGTCATCCTCATCGCCATGGGTGCCAGCCCGGGTCGCCAGGAGCCGACAAACCGTCTCGCATATTCGTGCCCGCATGCTGAATACGGAATTCCGAATACCTGAGTAGGCGCCACTATGCTATACGATACCCACACGCATATGGACGGCCTGGCCGGCGCCGAGGGCGGGTGGGCCGGCGTCCTGGCGCGCGCCGAAGCGGCCGGCGTCTCGCGCCTGCTGGCCATGGGCGGGTCGGAGGCGTCCAACCGTACGGCGCTCGAGGCGGCGCGCGCCTGGCCCGGACGCGTGCGCGCGGCGGCCGGGTTTAACCGCGACCAGGCCGGCGCCGAGGTCCCGTGGGCGACGCTGGACGCGTTGCTGCGCGAGCCCGAGGTCGAGGCCATCGGCGAAATCGGGCTGGATTTCCAACGCGGGCGCCAGGATGCCGCCGCCCAGTGTGCGCTCTTCGAGCGGATGCTGGACCGGGCGCGCGCCGCCCGGCGGCCGGTCTGCGTGCACATGCGCGGCGCGGAACCGGAAACCCGCGCGGCCCTCCGGGCCCATGCCGCCGCCTGGCGGGGACCCGCCGACCGGATCGGCGTGCTGCACTGCTTCACGGGCTCGGAAGACTTTGCCCGCACCGTCCTCGACCTGGGGTTCATGATCAGCTTCAGCGGCATCCTGACGTTCAAGAACGCCGGCGCCGTGCGCGCCGTGGCCGCCTTCGTACCCGAGGACCGGCTGCTCATCGAAACCGATTCCCCTTACCTCGCGCCCGAACCGCATCGCGGCCGGCCCAACGAGCCCGCCCGGCTGCGCCTCGTGGCCGAAGCCCTGGCCCGGCTCCGGGGCCTGTCCTGGGTGGCCGCGGCCGAGCTGACCGCCCGCAACGCCGACCTCCTGTTTCCCCTTCATGGGTAAGTCCCCCTTCAGGGGTCCCCTGAGTGTCCGCCCGGACCGAGTCCGCCCGCGCCATCACCGAGGGGCGCACCGCCGCGTGGAAGGCTACCGGGGTTGTCAGCCCGGGGCAACGGAACGGCCGTCAGGTTGCCGGAGGCGGGTTTCCGGGCGCGGTTGGGCTGGGCCCTGCCAGGAACTCGGCCAGGCCGGCGCCCTCGTCCGCGCCGGTGGACGCTTCGGCAGACTGCGTGCGAGCTCGCTCGACCGTTTCGAGGAAAAACTGTTCCAGCGTGAGGACCGGCCGGTCGAGCTCGGGGTCGGCCCCGGTTTCGCGCCGCAGCAGGTCGCGCACCACGGCCAGGCGCTCGGGCGGCAGGGCCGGGAAGGTCAGCCGGCAGCGGTCCTGGCGTTCCAGCAGGTCGCGCACGCGTCCCTGCACCCGGATCACGCCGTCGCTCATGATGGCGAGGCGGTCGCAGACATCGGCCACGTCGGCCAGCAGGTGCGACGACAGCAGGACCGTCTTGCCGCGCCTGGCCAGGGCGCGAATCAGGTCCTTGACTTGCCGGCAGCCGATGGGATCGAGCCCGGCGGTAGGCTCGTCGAGCACGACCAGGTCCGGGTCGTTGATGAGCGCCTGCGCCAACCCGATCCGGCGGGCCATGCCCTTGGAATACTCGCCTACGGGCCGGTTCTGCGCGTGCCGCAGTCCGGTCATGTCAAGCAACTGCCCGGCGCGCCGGCGCCGCGTCGCGCGCCGGAGCGCGAACAGTCGCCCGTAAAACGCAAGGGTTTCGCGCGCGGTCAAGTACGGATACAAACTCGATTCCTCGGGCAAATACCCGATGCGCGCCTTGACGGCCACGGCGCGCGGCGTCCGCCCGAATACCGTGAGCGAGCCCGCCGTGGGATGAAGCAGCCCGAGAATGAGGCGGAGGGTGGTGGTCTTGCCCGATCCGTTCGGGCCCAGCAACGCAAACACCTCGCCCGGGTGTACATCGAAGGTAATGCCCGCGACCGCCTGTACCTTGGGGCGTTGCCAGAAATCGCGGAATACCTTGGTCAGCCCGCGGGCCGAGATCACCGGCTGCCGATTGTCGCGTTCCTGAGTCATGGGCCGACGTCGTGCCGTGCCTGCCGTTGCCTCCGCGGAGCGATTCCGGGCCGGGCCGCGGCACACACGGCCGCCCCGGATGCCCGCGATCCTGTCACAGCGGCCCGGCCGGGTCAACCCGATTGTCGGCGGGTCGCCTCATTTTGACCTTTACAGGCAGGCCGTCCGGGCCGACCATGGGGGCCGTGAGGTAACCGCCCAAAAAGAGATGCCCGTCATGCGCCGGGTATGCCCGGCTCCGTCATTTTCCAGGAGGTCATCGGCCATGTCCGCTCCGTGTGCGCGCATTATGCCCTGCCTCGACATGAAAGACGGCCGGGTAGTCAAGGGCGTTCAATTCGTCAATGTGCGCGACGCGGGCGATCCGGTCGCCTGCGCCCGCGCCTACGACGACGCCGGAGCCGATGCGCTGGCCCTGCTCGATATCACCGCCACGGTTGAGAACCGGGCCACGCTCCTGGACGTTGTGCGGTCCGTTGCCCGGGTCATTTCCGTTCCCTTCACCGTCGGCGGCGGCATTCGCACAGTGGCCGAGGCCGGCGCGGTGCTCGATGCCGGCGCCACGGCGGTCTCCGTGAGCAGCGCGGCGTTTCGCACGCCGCAGGTGCTCGCCGACATGGTGCGCGCGTTCGGGCCCGCGCGCGTGACGGCGGCCGTGGACGTGGCGGCCAGCCCCGCGCTCCCATCCGGCTACGAGGTGTATATAGACGGCGGCCGCACGGCGACCCACGCGGACGCGATCGAATGGGTGCGCCGCCTCGACGGGATCGGGGTCGGTACGCTCCTGCCGACCAGCAAGACCACCGACGGCATGCGCACGGGCTATGACCTGCCGCTCCTGCGGGCGCTGAAGGCGGTGACCGGCATCCCGCTCGTGGCCTCGGGCGGGGCGGGGAGCCCGGAACACTTCCTCGAGGCCGTGCGCGCGGGCGCCACGATCCTGCTGGCCGCCTCGGTGTTCCACTTCGGGCTCATCCGCATTCCGGCCCTCAAGGCGTATCTGCGCGCGCACGGGGTCGAGGTCCCCGTGCGCGGCAAGCCGGACGCCGCGGGCCCGGCGCGGCAAGGAACCCGGCCCGCGTCTTGACACGCCCTGTATGTTGTCTGGTGACGCATGCAACTCCCAATCCTCATCCTGGGCGGACGCGGCATGCTGGGCGCGGAGGTGGCCTCCCGCCTGGCGGCGGCCGGCGTGCCGGCCCGCGCGGCGGATTTGCCAGAGTGCGACGTGACGCGGCCCGGTGACCTCGCGCGCGCGCTCGAGGGCGCCGGGGCGGTCATTAATTGCGCCGCCTTTACGGCCGTGGACGAGGCGGAAGCCGAGCCGGAACGCGTGCGGGCGGTCAATGCCCTGGCCGTCGGCGCGCTGGGCGAACAGGCCCGCGCGCGGGGGCTGTACGTGGCGCACATTTCAACGGATTTCGTGTTTGACGGCGCCGGCGACCGCCCGTGGCGGGAGACCGATGCGCCGCGGCCGCTCAGCGTATACGGCCGCACCAAGCTCGAGGGCGAACGCCGGCTGCAAGACTCCGGCTGCACGCACGTCATCGTGCGGGTGCAGTGGAGCTACGGCCGGGCCGGCGCCCACTTCATCGGCAAGCTCATCGAA
>CAZUYI010000048.1:0-2183 GCA_964624095.1 uncultured Verrucomicrobiota bacterium
GAATGAAGGGGCCATCGGCTATTACACCCAGAAACTGGGCGTCAAGGTCAACTTCATGGATTCCTGGCGCGCGGCCATGGGGGATCCGTTTACGCGCCACGTGCCGCTGTTCGTCTGGTTCGGCAATTACACGTTGTGGAATTCAATCGAACCGTTAGCCGGCCGCCAGGCGGGGCCCTTGCACCCCGGCTGGAGCGACGCCTACCACGATAACAACGGCATGGGCAATTATCATCACCCGTCCCTGATGCGCCTGGCCGACCTCTACGGCGGGGTGGGCAGCCCGGACGACCTGCGGACGCTGGCGGCCATCGGCCAGGCGCAGATCGTTCCGGACTACCGCGTCTTCATGGACACGTCGCAGTACCTGACGCCCGCCTCGCCGCTGTGGATGACGCCCGAGCGGCTGTCCGACGGAGAGATCCGCGCCGTGCTGGCGCGGCTGCCCCGGGCGCGGTACTTTCCCAGCCCGGTGGGACACCTGTTCATGAACAGCGGCTGGGGCTCGAACGACACGTACGCGCTGTTCATTGCCGGGCGCGAGTTCACGTCCCGCAAGCACTACGACGAAAACCACTTCACGATCTACAAGAAGGGGTTTTTGGCGATGGATACCGGCGCGCGGGCTGCGGGGGACGCGGCCCATGAAAGGAAGGTAGCCGAGGAGCATGAGGTCAACTACTATTATGACACCATTGCCCACAACTGCGTATTGATCCGCATGGATGGCGAGAACATGCCGCTGAAATACGGGGGGCGTAAGAACCTGGTCAACGACGGCGGCATGAACATGAACTGCGGGGCGCAGGTGCGGGCCTTCGAGACCGACGGGCTCTACACCTATGTCGCCAGCGACGCGACCTCGTGCTATCACTCGAACAAGTCGGTCGAGGTAGTGCGCCAGTTCCTGTTCGTCTACCCGGACTGGTTCGTGGTGTTCGACCGGGTCGAGTCGAAGCAGCCGGACCAGACGAAGACCTGGCTGTTCCACACCCAGATGGAGCCGGCTGGGACGGGCGACACGTTCCGGGCCGAGCACCGGGACGGAGCCGTCTTCGTGCGGACACTGCTGCCGCGGGATCGGGCCTCGGAGAAGATCGGCGGGCCGGGCAAGGAGTTCTGGGCGAACGGCCGTAACTGGCCGCTCGGTCAATCCATGCGGGGACTCCTGGCTCGGGACGGCATGCCGACGCCGGACCGGAACCTGTTCGGCCAGTGGCGCATGGAGATTTCCGCGGCGGCGGCCCGGCCCCGTGACCTGTTCCTGCACCTGATCGAGGTGGGCGACAAGACGGCCCTTTCGGCCATGACGCCCTCGACGCTGATCGAGGACGAGCACACCGCCGGCGTCGAGTTCCAGGCGGGCGCGCGGTCGGTGCGTGTGGTGTTCCAGAAGGCCGGCGAGGTGGGCGGACACATTCGCGTGACGGAAGGCGGCGCCGTGCTGGCCGACCGGCCGCTGGCAACGGCCGTTCAGAAACAGGAAGGACTCGCGCTGGTGAAGTGACAGCCCGCCGGATGTAATCGTAATCCGCTCTCGTCGCCCGTGATCGTTTTCCGAATGCGCAAGGATCGGCTAACGAGAGCGGGCGATGAGAACGGGAGACGGGGAGCGCGCGTACGCGTGCGTGGAACGCGAACGGGGAACAATCACTCACCCCCCCCATCCGGCGCCCTGCGGACGGGAACGCGCGCCAGCCCGGAACACGGATAAACGCGTGCACGAGGAGGATTCGTCCATGAAGTCCGCTGTCCGGCGTCAACGCTCGGTTCCATCGTCCATGACCGCGGAGGGATTCGACGGGATTCTTTCCTATACCCGGTATTGGCGGGCGCGGAGCCGGACGCGGGACGGCCAGCTCGTGGACGGCTGGATCGAATACCCGTCCCCGGCCGGGACCGAGGCGGTGGAATGGCGCACGACGCCGGCGCCCGCCGGGGCCGGCGCCGTGTCCTTTGCCTGGACCTGCGCGCTGGGCGCGGGGGATACCCCGTGCCCGCACCGCGTGTCCCTGAATGGTGCCGACGTGCTCGTGTTCGAGACGCCGGCCGGGCGCCGGCGCGAGTGGCGCGGAAGCGGCTGCGTCCTGCGGTTCGAGCCGGGATCCGCCGCCTTCCAGGGGGAACTCGAGGGGATCATGATCCTGACGGTCCCGGCGGGCCGGTTGAAACCCGGCGTTCCG
>CAZUYI010000048.1:2193-5691 GCA_964624095.1 uncultured Verrucomicrobiota bacterium
GGTGACGGGCGGCCTCGTGCCACGCCGCAACTACTCGTTTTTCTGGCTGCTGGGCTTCCGCGACACGCTCGCGCGCCGGGCGGCGGAGCGGGAAGGCCTCGTGCCGTTGGCGGAGCGCGGGCGTCCGGCGGCCATCATCGTCTGCCCGCGCGGCGCCGCGCCGGCGGAGCGCTTCGCGGCGCTCGAACTGCGGCGCTACCTGCAAACCATGTCCGGGGCGCGCCTGTCGATCAAGCCGCGCCGCGGCGCCCGCGACCGGAACGCGGTGTTCGTGGGCCGGCCGGCCCTGCTCCGGGCGGCCGGGGCGGGCCTGCCGCTGCCGCCGCTGGCGGAGGATGACGACCGGGTTGTCCTCAAGGCCTTCCCCGGGACGCTGGTCCTGACCGGCGGCCGGCCGCGGGCGGTGCTGTTTGCCGTATACCGCCTGCTCCACCGGCTCGGCTGCCGCTGGTACGAGCCCGGCCCTTACGGCGAGCGCATCCCGGCGTCGTGCACGGTGCGCGTCGGTCCGCTGGAGGCGCTCGAAGTCCCCTCGTTTGCCATCCGGGTCTCGCGCCCGACGGAGGACCAGTTCTTCTACACCGAGACGGACCTGCGGCATCATATTGACTGGTCGGCCAAGCAGGGGATGACCGGGTACCACTTCATGATTCCGCCCTTCGAGCGGCTGCGCGCCGCGGCGCTGCCCGAGCTGCGCCGGCGCGACCTGAACCTGTCCGTGGGCGACCACAATTTCCTGGTCTGGCTTCCGCACGCGCTGCACGCGAGGCACCCGGACTATTTTCCGGAAGTCAACGGCAGGCGCATCCGGGGCGGGACGGCGCGCTGCGCCTCCAATCCGGCGGGCGTGGCGCTGTTCGCGGCCCGCGCCGCCGCCTGGGCGAAGGCCCGGCCGGAGATTGACGAAATCGCGCTCGCCGGCGACGACGGCGGACTCTACTGCCAGTGCCGCGGCTGCCGGCGGCTGCGCCCGATCGAACAGATGCAGGTGTTCTACAACGCCGCCGCGCGCGCCATTCACCGGGTCCGGCCCGAGGCGCGCATCCTGATTACGGCCTACGCGGGGCGCTACGAACCCTCCCGCCGCGTCCGGCCCTATACGCGGAACGTGACGGTCTTCTTCGACACCTTCTCGCGCTGCGCCTCCCATGCGCTCAACGACCCGGCGTGCATGCTGCCGAACCGGCAGACCGAAACGACGGATACCCCGGACGTGCGCGCGCGCACCATCAACCGCTACCTGTGCCGGGCGTTGCACGCCTGGCGCGGCGTCTTCCCGTCAGTCGCGGTCTTCGAAAATCTGATTGCACACGGACGCCGCTCGGCGCCGTTTGCCACGCTGTGCGTGCTGGCGGCGGACCTGCGCTACTACCGGGACACCGGGGTCCGCGGCTTTTCGCCCCAGGCGGAGGTGAATCGCTGGGCGTCCGAGGCCGTGTCGCAGTACGTCGCCGCGCGCCTGGCCTGGGACGTCGAGCAGGACTGGGCGGCGCTGCGCCGCGAGTTCTGCGGCTATTACGGCGGCGCGGCGCGCCTCCTGGAGCGGTATTTCGCGCGGATCGAGGCGGTGCGCACCCGGTTGTGCGCCGCGCCGCTGACCCTGGCGGACATGGCGCGCGGCCGCGCGCTGCTCGAACGCGCGCGGAAGGCCGCCGGCTCGGCGGCGGCCCGGTCGGCCGTCGGGCGGACGGCGCTGATCTGCGAGCACACGGACCTGCTCCTGCGCCTGCAGCAGCTCGCGCGGCGGGCCCGGGCCCTGTGCGGGCAGGGACGCATGGCCGCGGCGCGCCGCACGCGGCGCGCCGCCGTGGCCTGCGCCCGCCGCCTGGTCGCGCTGGACGAGCGGCACCGGTTCGACAACACGATCCTGTTTTCGACGGGATTCCAGGCGGTGCTCGAGGGGAGCCTCAACGGCTATCCCGAGGCCGTCGCCCGGCCGCGGGTGGACGTGGCCCGCCTGATGAAGCGCGCGGTGTCGGCGGACTTGGCCGCCGCCGTGGCCGCGCGCCGGCGCTGGCAGCAGACGCGCGCTCCCCGGCGCCGCTGAGCGTCACTCGAGGGGCCGCGGGCGCCGGCCGGCCCGCGCGACGAGCGCCCGTGCCGCCAGGCGCAGCGGATCAATGAATACGGGGCCCAGCCGCGCGCGTAGCGCCTCGCAGCACAGCGACAATTCCGTGCAGCCCAGCACGATCCGGGCGCAGCCCGCCCGACGCAGCTCCGCCACCGCGCGGTCCAGCCGGCCCGCGGCGCGCGCCGCCGGAACGCCGCGCTTGATGGCGTAAATCGCGCGCATCACCTCCCGCTGCCGCGCCGCGGACGGCGCCACGGTCTTGCCCGGCCGGCCGGCCAGGTCGAACAGGCCGGCCTCGAGCGTGCCGTCGGTGGCCAGGATCCCCACCGGCCCCCGCGCGGCGGCGAGGCGGCGCTTCGTCAGATCCACGATGTCGAGCAGCGGCGTCCGGACGGCGCGCCGGATGTCCGGCAGCCGCGCGTGGGCCGTGCAGCAGGCGATTGCCAGCACATCCGGAGCCGCCCGCTCCAGCAGCCGCAGCGACGCCACGACCGCGGCCAGGTAGGACGCGCCCCCATCCCGCTTCAGCGAGGCGGTCCGGTCGGGCACCCGCGGGTTGGTGTAGGTGACGACCTCGAGATGGTCCTGGTCCCGGCGCGCGGGCGTGGCCTCGAGGATTAGCCGCTGCAGCAGGATGCCCGCGTCCGGCCCCATGCCGCCCAGCACGCCGATGCGGAAGGAATCAGCCATGGCCGCGCTCCGCCAGGCGCCGGTTCAGAATCCCGGTCGCGTCGTCGAGCGGGAGCTGCGCGACCGTGTGGCCGTCGCGACCGGCCAGGGTCCCGCTCGCGAACAGCGAGTCGTACACGCTTTCCTCGACCGCCTCCACCGCGGCGAGGAAGAGCGGGTCCAGCGCCGCGTCGGGCAGGCAGAGCCCGGCGTCGGCGCCCTCGATCCCGGCGCGGCTGACGCTGAAGGCGATGGCGTAATCGCCGCTGTTCTGCGTGATGAACGAGCCCGTGCGCGCTAGGCCCAGCGCGGCGCGGCGGGCCACCCGGCCCAGTTGCCGTGCCGAGAGCGGGGCGTCGGTGGCCAGGATCATCATGCACGACCCGCCCGTCGGAGCGGGCGCCGGGCCCGGCGCAGCCGGCCGGCCCAGGAGCCGGCCGACCGGCACGCCCAGGATCGTCAGGTCCCCGCCGAAATTGGTTTGGAGCAGGGCGCCCAGCCGGACCTCGCGTCCGCCCGCGGAAACCACGCGGGAAGCCGAGCCGATGCCGCCCTTCCAGCCCAGGCAATGGGTCCCCGTGCCGGCCCCGACCGCACCGAGCTCGAAGTCCGGTGTGCGGCGTGCCCAGGCGGCCGTCACGTCCCCGGGCCGGATGGCGGGCCGGTGAATGTCATTGAGGAACCCGTCGTTCGTCTCGCCCACCACCGCGTTCACCGTCGCGGCGGGCGGAATCGGGCCGGCAGTGCTCAATACCAGC
>CAZUYI010000048.1:5701-10005 GCA_964624095.1 uncultured Verrucomicrobiota bacterium
GCCCCTGCAGGACGGCGCCCACGGACAGGGTATTCGTCAGCCCGATGGGCGTCTCGAGAACGCCCAGCTCCTCGATCTGCGTCGAGCCGGCCAGCTTGCCGTACCCGTTGGCCACCGCGACGGCCGCCGGCAACGGGGCGCGGAACAGGGCCGGCGCGCCCGGGTCAATGACGGTGACGCCCGTCCGGACGCGGTCGCCCTCGATCCGGGTGCAGTGGCCCACCGTCACGCCGGGCACGTCGGAGAGTTTGTTCCGGGGGCCGGCCGGCAGGCGCCCGGTCATGAACCCGTAGTCGCGGAATCGCTTCATGGCGCGGAACGACCCAAGTATTCAGAATTCAGGAGTCGGAATCCGGAATACAATAGCCGGAACGCGCGCCGGCGTAAAGGGGCCAAAGAACATGGCTTGCCCTGATGCCGGGGTGGCCCCATCGTGGCCGCGGCTATCGGGGGCGAACGCCCGGCCCCGGACCAGCTAGGCAGGACCGGAAAACGGGAAGAGCGTGAACGGGAACGCGAACGAAGACAGGGAATCGAGTACGGGAACGAAAACGAGCACGAGTACGGGAAGATCGGAGGGACTCGTGGTCCGCTCTCGTCGCCCGTTCTCGTCCGCCGGAAGCGGAAGGATCGGTTGACGATAGCGGGCGACGAGAACGGGAAACGAGAAGAACGAGGACAGGGAATCGAGTGCGAGTACGATAAGAAGTAACGATACCGATACCGACCCCGACACCGAGGAAGACTTGCACGCGGCAAGCGGACTATACTGGAGCCGGGGTGACCTCACCCCGGCCGCTGCACGCGGACCGCTGGGAGCGGCACGGTCCGGCCGGCGGCCGGCCCCTACCGGAACTTCGTGCCGGGTCGTATCCTCCCCGCTTCGCCCGGCCTGGGGTCAGGCCGGCTCCAGAAGAATCCGCGCGGCGAGGACGGGAGATGGGAAGAACGCGCCTTGGATTGTGTTTTTTTTGACCACGCCTTCACGGAGTATGAAAGGGAGCCTGAGGAGGAATGGCGCCTGCTTGTCGCCAGTGAGGCCGCGGTGGTATAGTTGACTGGGTGAACCACGGACTGCATTCTGAATACAGGCATCGTTCCCCGTCAAGAACAGGAGGACGCCTATGACCGCTGAAAATAAGCCGATTCGACAGGTGCGGGCCGCCGAACTGGGCCTGAACGAGCCCGGCGACGTGACCGCGCGGGTCCAGGCCGCGCTCGACCGCTGGGCGCACGAGGGGCCGGTAGTCCTCGACTTTGAGCCGGGCCGCGTGTACCGGCTGTCCGCGCTGACCGTGCGGTCCCAGGTGCTCGTGCGGGGCCAGGGCGCCGTGCTGCGCGCGCCGCCCGGCGCGGACTCGTTTTTGCTGACCGCCCTCGGCGCGGCCCGCCTGACGCTCGAGGGCGTCGTGCTGCGCGGCGCGGACCTGCTGTGCGCCGCCGACCGGGCCACGATCCGGCTCGAGGAAGCGACGCTCGAACCCGTGGCCGGGCAGGGCCCGGCCGTGGCATTCGCGCTCCGCGGCGCGGCGCGGCTGCGCGCCCGGAATGCCGTGTTGCGCAGCCTGGCGCCGGACACCCGGGGCGAGATCCTGGATCACGCCGCCTTGAGTTGGCGGGGCGGCGTGTGGCAGTTGGGCCGGTGCGAAGCGCGGGACCGCGCCTCTGTGTCCGTGGATGCGCGGCTCGACCCCCCGGCCGGCCCCGCGAAGGCCTGGCCGGACTGCGGCTGGGTGTTTGGACGTCCGAGCGGCCCGCTCTGGGAGGCGCTGCGCGGTACGCCGACCGCCTTCAAGCAAATCTTGAACAATCCGGCTCATGCCGATGCCTTCCGGGCCTGGGAGGCGCACAACGCGGCGCAATGCGGGCGCGCCCGGCTGCGGCTGCGTAACCGGCCGGACGAGCCCGGCATCGCCCGCGTGACCGTGAATGGCCGGTTTGCCGTGGACATTCGCGAGACCGCCCTGGGCGTTCTCGTCTGCCATGACCAGGCAACCGTCGCCATGCGCGGCGGCCGGCTGCGCCGCCACGGCGCCTACGGCTTGAGCGCGGTCGCCTTCACGGATGTGGCCCTGGTCATGGAAGGCAGCGACGATCCCTGGCATCCGACCACGACCTACGTCAAGGGCAACCACATGATGGAGCACAGCCAGTCCTGGAACGACCTGCTGGCCACGGTCACGGTCCGGGGCGGCTGCATTGATTTTGCCGGGGACGATTGCCTGAACGGGCTGCCCGAGTGGCGCGCACTCCAGCTCATGGAAGTCGTGCACGCGCCTTCGAGCGTGTTCCCCAACGCCGCGGCGCTGGACGCCTTCGCGCCGGAAACACTGCCGGAACACGCGCCCATCGAAGCCCTCGCGGGCCAGGCCGGCGCCGTGCACAACGAGGCCACCTGCCCTGTCACGCCCTTCGATTTCACGGTCTGCGGGTTCCGCTGGCGCGGCGCCTTCCGGCCCGACCGCGCCTACGAGCCCGGCGACGTCGCCGACGGCAACGGGCGGCTCTACGTCTGTAACCGGGCGCATACGGGCGTCGCGCCCAACGCCGGCTTCGATCATTGGCAGGCCTTTGCCGTGGCGTTCCGCAACGAGCCGGGGTATCTCCAGGTCGCCCACCGGGTCCGGCGGGACGGCCGCTGGGAGTGGGAGCGGCGCCAGGCGCTCGGGCCCTGGGCCGGCTATACCCGGCGCGAACGGGGCAACCCGATCGTCACCTACCAGGTCCACCTGGTCCTCGAAAATACCCGCGTGATCCGGCGGGCCAATACCTGGTCGTTCGCGGCCGACGCCGCGCTGTTTGTCGGCAACTCGGCGTACAATTACCTGTTGAGCACGCTCGTCTCCAATGTCAGCGACAACACGAACTATAACCGGCTCGAATGCCGCAACGTGGAGTTGATCAACGTCGGGACCGACGCGACGCCGCCGATCCGCGGCCTGAGCCTGGGCCCCAACCGGCACATGCCCGGGCTGACCGTCCTCGATGACGTCCGCATCCGCGGCTCGAGCATTGGGACGCCGATCGTGTTCCGGGTGGATTCCGAGCCCGCCCGGCCCGACAACGCGGTGACGCTCCGCCGGGTCACGGCCGAGTACGACCCGACGCTCCGCGTGGCGGCCGACTACGGCGAGCGCCGGCATCCCCGGCACCGCTACACCGGGCCCGGCCCGGCGCCGCTCCCGCGGCGGGCAGTCGAGTCCGACGGGTTCGTGTATTACGAGTTCCTCGATCAGCCGCCGCCCGACTGGCGGGGTATCCAAGACTATCTGCGCCGCGCGATTGATGGCCGCACGTCCACGGAGTTTCTAAAGGCCCACCCGGGCCTGGTGGAACCCGAAAACCCGGCCTCGTAAAACCCGGCCCGCGGAGGGGCTGGGTGAAGAATGGCCGCACCCGGCGCCAGCTGTTTTCGTTTGTCCTCGCTCTCCTCGTCTCCCGTTCTCGTCGTGCGCTCTCGTCAACCGACTCTTCCGCTTCCGGCGGACGATAACGGGCGACGAGAACGGACCACGAGTGGCTCCGGACGTTCCGCTCGGGGTCGGTATCGGGGTCGGGATCGCACCCATACAAACGGGCGGAACCTGAACACGGACAGCAGCAAGGCCTTTTCCCCTAATCCGTGTAATCCGCGGCGGCCGCTCGCAGCAGGTTTTGTGGGGTGCCACGGACTACCTGGGATCCACGGGAGGACGCTAAAAAGCTTGCCTACGGCAACATCGGGCGATAATCTTTGTTTATATGGGCATGGCCATTGTATAGGTGGATGGTTCAGCAATCCGCTGTTCCTGTGGCTGGTATCGTGTGACCGGTCCGGGGCCGACGGCATCCAGTCAACATGCGCGGGGAGG
The DNA here is from genome assembly GCA_964624095.1 of uncultured Verrucomicrobiota bacterium. GTDB lineage: Bacteria > Verrucomicrobiota > Kiritimatiellia > JAAZAB01 > JAAZAB01 > CAZEVX01. The sequence continues at coordinate 9,553 of CAZUYI010000048.1, forward strand.
GACACTCCATGAATTCGATCGGGCGCTTTGCGCTGGCGGTGGTGGCAGCGACGGTTTTGGCGGGCCGGGCGGACGAATTCTACGTGGCGCCGGGAGGCTCGGACGGCAACGGCGGCACGGGCTGGACGAACGCCCTGGCCACGATTGGGGAGGGAGTGGCCAAGGCGACCGGTACAGGCCCGCACACGGTGTACGTGTCGAACGGGACGTACTCGATCACGTCGGAAATCGCGCTGACCAACAACATCCTCGTGCGGAGCTGGAAGGCCGGGGAGCTGGACGAGGCGGGGACGATCGTGGACGGGCAAAGCATGACGCGCGGGTTCCGGCTGGCGCACGCGGGCGCGGTGCTGGCTGGGTTCACCGTGACCAACGGCTCGGACGTCCGGACGGGCGGCGGGGTGTTTATCGTCGGCGGGGGCACGGTGACGCAGTGCGTGCTGTGCGCGAATA
>CAZUYI010000048.1:10015-12055 GCA_964624095.1 uncultured Verrucomicrobiota bacterium
GAGGGCGGCGGGATCTGCATCACGAACCGGGGTCTGGTGACGCACAGCACGGTCCGCGGGAACGTGGCGCTCTCGAACGCGCCCATCCAGATTCGGGGCGGCGGGATCATGCTGTGGCGGTATGGCATGGTTAGCAACTGCGTGGTGTCGGACAACACGGCGACCGGCACGTTCTACGGAAATCAAGGCCGCAACAGCGGCGGGGGCGGGATTGCCCTGGACGTGGATGCCACCAATCACGAGGTGCGGGTATACGGCACACTCGTCTCGAACAATGTCAGCCAACTCCATGGCGGTGGGATCATTATCCGGCAGAATCATGGCGGATTGACGCAGGTGGTGGTCTCCGGCTCGACGGTGGCGGGTAACAGGGCCGGCGCCGCCGGCAACGGCGGCGGGATCATGCTGGCCGGCCAGTATACGACCTGGTGGATGGGCACGGTGACCGGCTGCGTGATCAAGGGAAACAGCACGGGTGGGTTGGGCGGCGGCGGCATTCATCAGTTGATGATGGTGCGCAACAGCACGATCAGCGGCAACACGACGTCAAGCTCGGGCGCCGGCGGCTTCAACGTGCCGATCTTCGACTCCCTTGTGGAAAGCAACTACACTACCTATTTCGGCGGCGGGCTGTATTATACCTTCAACGGGATGGTGGTCTCGAATTGCATGATCCGCGGGAATACGGCGGCCGACAGTGGCAACTGCAATTGCGGAGGGATCATGATCTACTGTGCCGGCGGCCGGACGGTGATCAAGAACAGCACAATCAGGGAAAACGTGGCTAAAGGTACTCCCGGGCTTTGGACGTACAGCACCACCATGACGGGCGAACTGTACAATTGCCTGATCTGCGACAATGTCTCCACCTCGGTCGCCAGCGACAGCCGGGGTGTCGTATACGGCACCTTCAACCTTTCAGGCTGCACCATCGTGAGCAACCGGAACAATTGGGCGGCCAACAGCGCAACCTATTTAACGGCCGGCAGTTCCGTGACGAACTGCATCATCTATTCCAATCGCGTGGCGGGCAGCTATGGCAATAACTTGAAGTATGTGGCGGGTGTGGATGCGAATATTTTTTACACCTCCTCGCCCGACGGGCTCCCGGCCGGCCAGGGCAACATCACGGAGTCCCCGATTTTCAAGGACTTCGACAACGGCGATTACCGGGTAACCGGCGATTCGCCCACCGTCAATGCCGGCACGAACGAGCCCTGGATGGACGGCGCGCGTGACCTGGACGGGCGCCCGCGCATTGACCCGTTCAGCCGCCGGGCGGACATGGGCGCCTACGAGTTTCTGCCGGCAGGCGCGCTGATCCAATTGCGTTGAGCCCCGGCATTCGCGTGGTCATTGTTATCGGAGCCGGTATCGCTGCTTCGTATCGTACTCGTACTCGATTCCCCGTCCTCGTGTCCGCTCTTCTCGTGTCCCGTTCTCGTCGCGCGCTCTCGTCAACCGACTCTTCTGATTCCGCGGACGATACCGGGCGACGAGAGCGGACCACGAGTGGTTCCGGTCTTACCCGTTCCCGTCGCGCGGGTTCTTCTGGAGCCGGCCTGACCCCAAGCCGGCCGGGACAAGCAGGCAATAGAGACGGCACGGAGTGCCGGCAGGGCCCGGTCGCCGGCCGGACCGGGCCGCTCCCAGCGGCCCGCGTGCAGCGGCCGGGGAGAGGGCCCCCCGGCTCCAGTACGAGCCATTCGCCACGCGAACTTTTTCATCGGCATCGGGGTCGGAATCGCTCCTATGCCGCTTGAACCGAGCGCCGCTCATGGCTATCATCAAGACCACATGTGTTCTGGGCGCATCCGGGTCGTGGCACGCACATTCGGCCGGCGCGGAGGCCAATGGCGGTCCGGCCTCTGCCGGTGCGGGTCGGGGATCGAATACGAGTTCGGCATCGCAAACGCGAACGGAGCACGGGAAGAGCGGAAACGGGAGAAACAGTCATGAGGAAGCGCGGACGAGCGGCGGTGGCGGCGGCGTGCGTGCTGGGCATGACGGGGTGGCTGACCGGCATGGCGCCGGCGGCCG
>CAZUYI010000049.1:0-11968 GCA_964624095.1 uncultured Verrucomicrobiota bacterium
GGGCGGCCGTGGACCGGCTCCGCAGCCGGCTCCGCGCGGTGACCGACGGCCCCGACCTGATGATCTCCGCCTACCTCCGCATCGCCCAGGCCTACTACGAGCTCGGCTGGTACGACGTGTGCCGCGTCGTGTGCCGGCACCTGGGCCGGTTCGCCGAAGGCGACCCTGCCCAGCAGGCCGCGTTCATCCTCGTGAGTTCCTACATCATCGAGGAACATCCCGAGGCCGCCGCGCGCGAGTTCGAAGCCTTCCAGCAGACCTTCGGCGCCGACGCGCCCGTGGCCGAGCGCGTCAGCGCGCTGATCGGGCAACTGTTCCTGCGCCGGGGCACGGAGGCCGACCTGGCGCGGGCCCTCGAGCAGTTCACCAAAAGCGTGACCGAATATCCCCAGGGCCCCGCCTACGAGGAGGCGCTGTTCCTCGCGTTCTCGACCGCCTACCTGCTGAGCCGCTACGACGATGCCCTGGCCTCGGCCGACCAGTACCTGGAGCAGTTCCCCAAGGGTCAATTCGTGGCCAACGCCCTGTATTACAAGGGCATGAGCCAGGCGGGGCTGGGCGAGACGGACGCCGCCCTCACCAATCTGACAACCGTCATCGAGCGGTTCCCGAAGAAGACGGAGGCCTTTGACTCGCTCGACGAGGTGGTCTACCAGAAGGGCGTGCTGCTCGCGCAGGCCGACCGGGCGCCGGACGCCATCACCCAACTCTCCGGGTTTTCGAAGCGGTTCCCGGACAGCCCGCTCAAGCCGATGGTCCTGTACCAACTGGGCCTCGCGCAGCACGCCGCCGGCCAGACGGACACGGCGCAGGCAACCCTCGAGTCCGCGGCGCGCGAGTTCCCGGACCACGAGATCGCGCCCATCGCCCTCTACCAGGTGGCCGTCATGTTTTTCGACAGCAAGGACTGGCCCCGCATGGCGCGCGCCCTCGAGACCCTGCTCGAAGCCTACCCGAACTGCGCCCAGCGGACAGACGCGCTTTTCTGGCTCGGGTATATCGCGCGCCACGACAACGCCTACGACGACGCCATTGATTACCTGACCCGCTGCGTTGAGGAAAACCCCAACTACGAACAGGCCCCCGAGTGCTTTCTGATGATCGCGCTGTCCTACAAGGACAAGGCCGACCAGATGGGCCAGCCAATGGTGCTGTCGGAAGACCGGCGCCTGCGCTACCGCGCGGAGCTCACGGACGCGGCCTATGCCTACGAAACCCTGCTGCGGTATTACCCGGACTCCGACCAGGCCCAGGAAGCCATCCCCGGCATGGCCCGGGCGCTGTACGACCTCGTCCGTTACAAGCAGCGCTCCGGCGCGGACATCGAGCAGTTCTTCGCGGACGCCCTGGCCCGGTACCCCGACCGGCCCGAGCTGCGCGCCCAGCTCTCGTTCGGGCTGGGCAGCTTCCTGATGCTGGACAAGCAGACCGACAAAGCCCTCTCGGTCTTCAAGCAGGCCCTCGAGCTGGCGCCCGACGTGCGCCTCTCGCCGCAGCTCCTGGCCAGCTACGCCGAGGCGCTCAAGAGCGCCGGCTCGCTGGCCGACGCCGAAACGATCTACACGCGCATCATCGAGGAGCACGCCGACGACGAGCGCGCCCTGGCCCCGGCCTGGTTCGGCATGGCCGAACTCAAGTACCTCGAGAAGACCGAAGCCGGCGACCAGGCCGCCGAATCGCTGTTCAAGAAAGTGCTCAAGGACTTCCCGTGGTACGAGGGAGGCAAGCAGGGGCTCGTCAAGCTGGCCGAAATCCAGGAGCGCAACGGGAACTTCGCCGAGGCGGCCAAAAGCTTCGAGCGCGTCTGGAGCGAGGAAAAGGGCACGGCCCGCATCGGCGCCATGCTGGGCGTCGTGCGCTGCCAGCTGGCCCAGATCAAGGCCGACCCGCGCCCGGACAACTGGCAGGCCATCGCGCGCGCGGCCTCGGAAACCGCCACCAAGGTCATCGTGCTCTTCGAGGCCTACCCCGAGTACGTCTCGGAAGCCTACTGGCTGCAGGGCCAGCTCTGCGAGGCGACCGCTGAACCCACCAAGGCTAAGGAAATGTACTTCAAGCTGATCACCGACTTCCCCAATTACCCGTCGGCGAGACCGGCCGCCGAGCGGCTCCAGACACTGGGCGGGTACACGCCAGCCGCGCCCGCATCCGCGCCCGCCGCCCCTTGAGCGCGCCATGTTTCTGTCCCCGCTGCCCGCCCGGCAGATTCCGATCGCGGCCGCCCTTGGCGCGGTCACGCTCGGGCTGCTCCTTGCCCTGCGGCACTGCGACCGTCCGGGCTTCACGCACGCCGTGCAGAACGGGTCGCTGGACCGGGTGCGCCGGGCGCTCGACCGCAACCCGGCACTCGTTACCCGGCGCAGCCCCGATCACGGCCTGACACCGCTTCACTGGGCGGCCATGGCCGGCCAGGCCGAGATGGCCGCCCTGCTGCTCGATCGCGGCGCCGCCGTGGATGCCCCGGACGAGACCGGCATGACCCCGCTCCACAAGGCGGCGGCCTTCGGCCGGCTCGCGGCGGCGCGGGTGCTGGTCGCGCGCGGCGCCTCGCTCGATGCCCGGGCCGTCAAGTACGGCGGCGTGCACCTCACCCCCCTGCACCTGGCCGCCGAGGCCGGCCAGGCCGAGATGGCCGCGTCCCTGATCGAGGCGGGCGCCGACGTCAATGTCCGCAGCACGGGCGCCAACCGGGTGACGCCCCTGCACATGGCGGCGGCCCGCGGGCACGTGGCGGCGGTGCGTGTCCTGTTGAAGGCCGGCGCGGAGGTCAATGCCCGCGACGTCCAGGATTGCACGCCGCTGTCCTGGGCGCGGACCGCCGGCCAGCACGCCGTCGAGGACCTGCTGTCGCTTAAGGGCGGGACGGATTAGCGCCGGGCCTGGCGCGTGCCGGGTCGGGCGGGCTCCTGCCCCGGGCGCATGGCGAGGGCCATGGCCACCTCCGGGCAGGTGAACGGCGAATCGTACTTGGTGCAATTGATGCAGCCCATGTAGAGCTTGTGCATCAGGCGATCCTTGGGCACTTCGCGGAAGCCGAAGCGCCGGAAGAAGTCGGGCGTGAAGGTCAGCACCACTACCTGGGCCGGGCGCAACCGCTTCACTTTCGCCAGCGCCGCATATACCAGGGCCGTGCCCAGCCCGCGCTTCTGGAACCGGCGGCTGACGGCCACCGACTTGATCTCAATCGAGGGATCAAGGGCTCGCCCGATCTCGGGGAGAATCTGCCAGGAGGCGACGCCGGCCACCCGGCCCCGGACCTCGTAGACGAGGAAGCGATCGATATTCTGGACGATATCGCTGATCGAGCGCGGCAACACCTCGCGCGGATGCTCCTTGATCACGGCATAGATCGCGTGGACATCCCGGAATTCGGCGGCGCGAACCGCCTGCTGGGCGCTTGAGCGCGTCACGGAACGGACCCTCCCATTTGAATCGGCCGGTTCCCCGGGGCCGGCTCCCGGATGCGCTTATAGCGCCGCCGCCGCGCGAATGCACGCCTAATCCGCACGCTCCGGTCCGTCGGCCAGGGCCGCGAGAACGGACTCGAGTCCGATGTCCGCCAGCGCGGCGTACGGCGGCGCCCCGCCGAGCACGCGCACCCCGGCGCCGCGCGGCGCCCAGACCCGAGGATCGGTCGGGCCGAAGAGCGCCACCACGGGCCGGCCCAGCGCCGCCGCCAGGTGCGTAATGCCCGAATCGTTGCCCACGTAGGCGCGGCAGGCAGACAGCACATCCGCCACCTCGGGCAGAGGCGCATCCCGCAGCATCGGCGTCCCGGGCGCCAGCCGCTCGAGCGCGCGGACAATGCCCGCATCGGCCTCGCCGGCCAGGAACAGCGGCCGGCCTAACCCGGCCCACTCCAGCGCGGCCGCCAGCGCGGCAAAGCGCTCTACCGGCCAGTTCTTGCGCGGGCTGCCGCTGCCGGGATGCAGGCCGATGACCGGGCCCCGGAGGCCCAGGGCTTCCAGCCGGCGCCGGCCGCCCGCCCGCCGCGCGGCCGGCCACTCGAGCCGCGGCGCGCGGCCGCCGGCCGTGTCCACACCCAACGCGGCCAGCGGGGCGAGAAAATGATCCACGGCATGACCGCCTGCCACCCGGGGGGACCCGGTCAGAAGCGCGCGCGCCCCGTTCCGCCGCAAGGCCTCGCGGAAGGCGCCGTCGGGATCGTGTTGATACGAGAGTACGAGGTCGAAGCCGGCCAGGTACTCGCGTTCGGCGGCAGGCCAGTCTCCGTGCGGCTGGAACCACGCCGCCATCGACGCGGATTCCAGGTCGCGCAGGCGCTGGATGAGCCCGACGATCGTGCCGAGCACGGCGACCCGCGGCCGGCCAAGCCACTCGACGAACACCCCGGGCCAGCGGCGTCGGAGAGCCTGGAGCGCCGGCAGGGTGAGGATGAAATCCCCCAGCGCGCCTCCGCGCAGGACCAGGAGGCGCGGCGTCTCCGCTCCGCGTTCCATGCGCATCAATAAACCCGGAGGCCCAGCGCCAGCATCGCCAGGCCCAGCGCCAGCAGTCCGGCGCCCGCCGCGCGGACCGCCGGCGCGCGGTCCAGCCACTGCTCGGTCCAGCGGCGGAAGAGGTACGGGCTCCAGACCAGCGCGATTCCCGCCGCGACGAGCAGGTAGGCGAACCCCGTCATCACCAGCCGGCTGCGGGCCGGGTGCGTAAAGGCGGCATCGAGGATCACCTGCGGCACCAGCAGCAGCAATCCGCCCCCGGCGCGCACGGCCAGCAGTTCATCCACGCACAGGATCACGACCGCGTAGGCAACCGGGACCGCCAGCAGGACCAGCAGCCGATGGGATTCCACCCAGGAAAACCCCGTCTGGAACAGCAGTTTGGCCGACCAGGCGACGGCCGCAGCCGCCAGGAGACGCCCGGCCCAAACGTGGCGGGGGAACCGGCGGGCGCAGGCGGCCGCCGATCGGGGCGCCGCCATCAGCCACAGTCCCTTGAGCGACAGGACACCGCCGACGCACAGGGCCACCAGAGCCAGCCGCGACATCATGCATGCACTCCCGCGGAGCTCAGGCTCCGCGCTGTGTGATCGTTCCGTACAGGACCTGGGCGGTGGCCCGCTCGACGCGCAGGCGCACGCTGTCGCCCGGCCCGACGCCCGCGGGCGCCTCGAACACCGCCCACACGGCGTGGCGCGTGCGGCCGGTCCACCGGGCGGGCAGCCGCCGGCTCCGCCCCTCGACCAGCACCTCGCACTCGCGCCCGATCCAGGACTGGTGCAGCCTTTCGCTGCGCCGGGTCTGATCCTCGAGCAGCGCGTGGTTGCGCCGCAGTTTTTCCGCCGCGCTCACGTCGTCGCCGAGCCGGGCCGCCGGCGTGTTCGGGCGCGGATTGTATTGGAAGACAAACGTTTGATCAAACCCTATCTCATCGAGCAAGGCGCGCGTCTGCCCGAACTCCTCCCGCGTCTCTCCCGGGAACCCGACGATCACGTCGGTCGTCAGCACCAGGTCCGGCACGGCGGCCCGCAGCCGGGCCGCGGCCGCGCGATATCCGTCCGCCGTATACCCCCGCCCCATGCGCGCCAGGATGCGGTCCGAGCCCGACTGCAGGGGCAGGTGCAGGTGCTCGCAGACGGCCGGCAGCCCGGCCATGGCGCGGGCCAGTTCGGCCGTGCAGCCGGCGGGATGCCCGGATGTGAACCGGATGCGGGCCACGCCGGGCACCCCGTTCACCGCCTCCAGCAGCCGCGGCAGGGGCTCGCGCCAGCCGCCCGGCGAGGGCGGCGCGCCTTCCGGCCATACCGGGTTGGCGCGCCCATAGGCCATGATGCTCTGGCCCAGCAGCGTAATGTCCCGGACGCCGGACGCCGCCAGCGCGCGGACCTCGTCGAGGATGTCGGCGGCCGGGCGGCTCCATTCCGGGCCGCGCACGTCCGGCACCACGCAATAGGCGCAACGCCGGTTGCAGCCAAAGAGAATGTTCACGAAGGCCGTCACCCGGCCCGGGCGGTGGGTGCGGCCGTCGTAGGGCATGCGGCTCGTTCCCGTTTCGAGCAGCGGGCGCCGGCCGGCGCGCACGGCCTCGAGCAGGTCCGGCACCTGCGCCAGCCGGTGCGTGCCCACGGCGAGGTCCAGTCCCGGCACCAGCCGGAACACGTCCGCGCCCACCCGCTGCACCAGGCAGCCCGCGAGGCCGATCACCTGCTCCGGATGCGGCTTGCGGGCGATCAACAGGCGCGCCTTGCCGATGGCCTTGTCCTCCGCCTTGCCCCGCACGGCGCAGGTGTTCAGGAGGATGGCGTCGGCCCCGCCCTCGCGGGTGGCCACCCGCATGCCGCGTCGTTCGAGGAGCGCCGCGACCATCTCGCTATCGCGCTCGTTCATCTGGCAGCCGTAGGTCTTGATATGGACGGCAAACCCCGCTGACCGGACCGGGTGGCTCATGGCGGCATCCGCTCAATCGAAGATCAGGAACAGTTCCTTTGGCAGGTAGGCGGGACGCCAGCGCGGGGCCTTGAGCGTGCCGATGAGCCGGAATTCGAGCGCCTTGCTCATGGGCGAGAGCGCAAACTGGACCAGGTTGCCCACGAGCGTGTGTTTGCGGAGCAGCCGGACCTGGACGTTGAAATCGAGCGTGCCATCGAAGGCCACGCTGCCCCGGCCGGTCAAGGTAATGACCTCGCCATTGATCACGATATCGTGGGAGTGCAGCTTGCCGTCGCGGACGGTGAAGCTGGCCGTGGCGTCGGTCTGGTGCACGACCAGGCTCAGGCCCGGCACGATCCGGCCCATGAAGTCCGTCAAGCCGCCGAAAAGCGGGAACTGGAACAGGCGCGCCTCGGCAATGGTCACGCGGCCCGTGCCGGAGCTGGCGGCGCCCCCGGGATCGTCCACCGGCCCGGCGAGTTCGAGGGAGCCGGATACCGTGCCGCTGTGTCGGTCGGCGGCCGGCCCGGCGATCTCGTGGAGGAACCGCTTGAAATCCACATCCCGCACGGACGCCGAGAGGACGAATCCCTGCGCCGGCCGGCCCGCTGCGGGCCAGATCTGGGCGGCGCCGTCCACGCGGCCACGGTACAGGTCCACCTGCACATCGTTGAGGAACGCCATGCCCTCGCTCACGCGCACGTTCAGCTGGCAGCGATCGGCGCGCAGGAAACGCCAAGCCACCTGCTGGGCATCCACGTCCACGTCGAGGTCGCTGGCCTCGAAGGCCTCGATGTCCAGCATCCCGCGAGCCGCCACGCGCACCGGCCCCGCGAACACAAAAGGCGCGGCCAGCCGCTCGACCGCGGGCGCGATCATCGAGGCCACGGCGCGGGGATCGGCCGTGGAGATCCCCTCGAACCGGATCTGCCCGCTCCGGAAATCCTGGATGGCCCGGCCCTGGACGGTGCCTTCCTCGCGGACAATGAGCAGCGGATCGAGGGTCAAGCGCTCCGCGGTGTCCTCGAGCGCCAGCGTGAATCCCAGGCGCATCAGCAGGTTCGAGACACCCTGATACAGGCAGGGATCCCCCTGGGCGTGCCCGGTCATCGTGAAGGCCGGCTTGGGCTTCAGCCGGCCGCGGAACACGCCCACACCGGACGGCGGCTGGTCCTCGAACTGGAACCAGTCGATGATCTCCGCCTGGGGCAGGCGCCAGGCGTTCAGGAGAGGGATGAGCGCGCGCGGATTGAACCCGGTCTTTATCTCGCCCGCGTACGTGCGGTCGCTCCACGTGTAGCGGCCGGAGCCGGCCAGCGGACCGCGGTCCGGTCCCGCGCCCACCTCGATTTCGAGACGATCAACGGCCAGGCCTTCCGGGTCATAGCGGAAGTGCCCCGACACACGGCCGAGCGGAACGCCCTCGAGCACGGCGGCGCCCGCCTCGAACCGGCCCTGGCCGGTCCGGCCCTTGAGCGCCAGCCGGAGCGTCCACGACTCGAGGAGCGCGCCGCCCAAGCGGGTTTCGCGCCCGTCAAGCCGAACCCGGGCGTCCAGGGTGTCCGGGTTCGACGGATTGACGTCGAACGTGATGTCCGCCGAAATTGCCTCGCCGTTGCTCGACGCCAGCCCGGTCTGCAGCCAGGGGGGAAGAAACCGGCCCTGCGCCAGACTGGCCGCCGGGCGGGACGCCGGCACAGGCTCGGCCGGCGCGGCGCCGGCATCCGACGCGGGGCGCGCCGGCCGGTGGAGCACGCCCCGCCCGGTCAGGCGCAGGCCCGGCAGGGCCGCGGTTGCGTCCTGGATGTCAATGCGTGTAAAGGCCGGATCCCAGGCCACGGAGGCCGAGACCTGCTCCAGGGTCAGGCGCCGCGAACTCGGCCCGGCGTTCCCGTCCTCGAGCGGCAGGCGCACGGTGGCCTCGCGGATCAGCACGCCCGCCACGCCGCTGCGCCCGCGGAACCAGGCCCGGGGATCGAGGCGCAGGACGATCTTTTCCGCCTCGAGGAGCGGAGCCCCGATATCGCCCCGCCGATAACACTGCACGCGGGTGGCGATCAGGCCCTCGAATACCCCCAGCTTCACCTGCCCGAGGGTGAGGGCCAGGTCGCCCACACGCAGCCGCTGTTCGACCGCCCGGGCGATGAATGGCGGGAAGCCCGTCAGGCTGAGGACCAGCCCCGCGATCAGCACGGTGACGCCCAGGAGAAACAGGCCGTATCGGATGCCGCGCCTCATGGGTCCCTCACTGCACGATATCGGCCAGCAGCGCGTCGGCCGCTCCGCGGGGCAGCACGCAGACCACGTCCTGCCCCTGGACCATGGCGTAGACGCCCGAATCCTCGGAGTCGTCGCCCAGCATGATCGTTTTGCGGATGCCTTCCTCGCCGCTCAGGCTGACGGTCACGCTGGCGCGCGGCTCCTGGAGCCCGTAGACGCCCAGGTCCCCCCGCTCGGGCCGCTCGTAACGCAGCACGCGCAGCGACTCCAGGCTCGTGAGCATGGCGCGCAGCGCCTCGATGAGCACCCGGCCGGACTCGGGCGCGACGGGCGCCCACAGGGCCGCCCCGGTCCGGACCGCCGTCTGTTCGCGCCCCGCCCGCCGCTGGGTGATCCGGGTAACCTGGCCCGGGGCCAGCACCAGCAGGAGCCCGTCGCGGTAGCTAAGCGGATCCAGCGACAGCGCGGCCACCGACGCGGCGGACACCTGGTAGACTGGGGGTTCGTCAATAAAGATGGCGTACAGGGTGTCGCGGCCGGGCTGCGGCCGGCTCAGCGCCAAGACCCGGCTGGCGCCCGCGGGACCGCCGGGCGGCGGCGGGCTTTCGGCCACGCAGACCCGTCGTGCCGGCGGATCCAGTCCCAGGGCCGCCAGGTTCGTCTCGGCGAGCACCGCCTCGATGCGCAGGGCGTTCAAGCGGTTGACCAGATCGTCCGCCAGGCGCGGATCGGCCTTCCATTGGACCGGCTCCGTGACCTGCCAGCCCGACTCGAGTTTTCGGAGCTGGAGCCGCTGCTCGCCCTCCTCGAGCTGAATCCAGCCGGCGGCCTCGACGCTCATGAAATACAGGCGCGCGTCGCGGAGGGTTTCCAGCGGCACGGCCAGGGCATCCACGGCGGCCCGGGGCACGGCCATCACCGACCCGGTGCCGCGGACGGCGACCAGGACCCGGTCGTCCGGAGCCGGCTCGCGGTTGGCGAAGCTCAGGGCCAGGCCGTCAGGCTCCTCATCCTGCCAGACATGCAGGCGCAGCAGGGCTTCGTCGTCGCTCAGTCCAAAGGCGTTGGGATCCTCCATCCGGTCGGTAACGAACTGCTGCGCCTCGAGGGCAAAGAGCTGGTCGAGCAGGGCCGCCATGCGTGTAAAATCGGCGCGGGCTACGATCGGCTTGCGGATGATCCACTCGGGGCCCTCGCGCACGACCCGGATCAGCGCGCGTCCGCGCGGCTTAAGTTCGAGCGCTCGGACGGCGTCAGGCGATCCGGGCACCACGCGCGCATCGCGGAGTTCGTCCGCGCTGCGGGGCAGGATCTCGAGCAGGTTGGTCGAGGTGGCCATCACGGCATCGGACCCGTCGAACTGCACGTAGACGGCGTCGCCCAGGGGCGACCGCCCGCCGATGTTCAGGATGTGCCGGCGCGCCTCGTTGCCGAGCGCCATGCGGGCGGCCGGCGGCTGGAGCCCGTAGTCGGCCGGCGAGAGCGCCCGGCTTTGGAGCTGGGCGGCCGTAACCAGTTCGCGGCGCGGCAGGGCGGCCATGACGCCCAGGCGGTGGTTGAGCTTGACGGTGTCGGCGCGGGCCGCGACCGGCTTGCGCAGCATCCACCGGCCATGTTCGCGCACGCACTCGATGTACAGCCCGTCGCGCAAGAACGACCAGAACTCCACGTGCTCGGGATCGAGGTCCAGGAGGCGCTCCGCCGGACGGGGTTGCTGCGGCTCGCGCACGCGGCTTCTGCCCCACTCGACGGCCGCCACCCAGGCGCCCAGCAGGATCACCAGCACCAGCAGCAAAAATGTCGTGCGGCCGTGCATGCGCGCACCTCCTCCGACAGGCGGGTCACCGGCGCCGGCGCAGCCAGACCGCCAGCCCGAGGGCCAGGATCAGCGCCGGAATGCCCAGGACCACGTAATGAAACACCAGCCGCCACTGGTCCCGGTCCATGGCGAGCTGAATGACGGCCGGATCGCGGGCCGCGATCCGGATCGGCCCTTCGCGCCGCAGCAGCCAGCGGACGGCGCTCAGGAAAAAATCGGGCGGGTACCCCGCCAGCAGCGGCCCGTTGGCTGCCAGCAGGGAATCGCCCGTTATCACCAGCCGGGTCGGCTGCAGTTCCACTTCCGAGGCGCGCTCGGGCCCTTTCTCGATCGCCACGGCCACGGGAACCGGCCCGGGCAGGTCGAGGCCCGGATCGAACTGAGGCGGATTCTGGGTGGCCGACCGTTCGATCCAGCTCCGCTCGCCGCTCGAGGCCAGCACGGAGACGCGCGGCCGGTCGGCCGGGCGCCCGGACGCGACGTTGGTCGGGACCAGCGGCAGAACCGGCCGCGGCATCGTGAAGACGGTGGTCACGTTCCGCAGCGGGGCCGTCACGGGATGCTCGCCGTACTGGCCCACCACCACCTGCCAGCCGGCCGCGGCCGAGCCCGCCACGCGGTCGGAGCCCAGGCGGACACCCCACTGCTCGAGGAGCTTTTCCAGCCCGGTTTCCACTCCGGCATCCAGCAGCAGGAAGAGCCGGCCGTGGGCCTCCAGGTAGCGCTGGATGGCGTCCACGTGGGCCTGCGGCAGGCGGCGGGTCGGCCCGGCCACCACCAGCGCGGCGGCGTCCGCCGGCACGCCGCCAACGCCCTCCAGCGTCAAGGGAGCCACGGCCAGGGCGTCGCGCTCCAGCTGCCGGAAGATGATCGAGTATCCGGCATGCGGATCGAAGTCGTCCGCCTGGCGCTCGCCGTGCCCGGCAAGCACATACACCGTGGACGTGCCCGGCTCGAGCAGGCTCTGCAGGGCGGCGTACAGCCGCTGCTCGCCGCGGAACCGGCGCAACACTTTTGCCCCGCCGGTCAGCGTCGGCGTATAGTCGTAGTCCGCCAGGTCGGAGACCGGCACGATCTGGCGCCGGCCGTTTGCCTCGAGCGCAATCACGGCCGGCTCGCGCACGCCATGGAGGGCCGCCAGGCTTTTGCAGCGCGCCAGGTCGCGGTGCGGGTCCACGGATTCGATCCGCACCCGGCGCGAGGCGCCGGCATACTCGCGCAGCAGGCGCTGCACGGCGGGGAACAGGTCGTCGCTGGCGGCGAGGAAGGCCGTGAGGTGGAGTTCGCCGGGCATCCGATCGAGCAGGTCGCGGGTCTCGGCCGTCAAGGCAAACGGCCGCGCGCGGCTGAGGTCCACGCGCGCCGGGTACCGGCCGGCCAGGCTGTTCACCAGCACGGCCAGGATGGCCGCCAGGCCCAGCGCCGCCCCCGCGTTCAGGCCGGCGGCCCAGCGCCTCCACTGGATGCGGCCGTTCATGCCATGCGTCTCCGCTGCGGACGGCCGGGTCAACGCCACTGCCGCGCTTCGAGGGTTTTGACG
>CAZUYI010000050.1:0-11909 GCA_964624095.1 uncultured Verrucomicrobiota bacterium
CCAGCGCAGGACCTCGTAGATTTTCTTGTAGGGGATGTTGTCGGTGACCTCGAACGCGTAGGCGCGGGCCGCGCGCGCCTGGGCGCGCCGGCTCCGGTAGACGATGTAGGCGCGCGCGGTCTTGACCTCACCCTGCGCCATGAGGGTTTCCTCGACGATGTCCTGGATTTCCTCGACGCTCGGCGTGGCGCCGGGCCCGTAGGCCGCCACCAGGGCGCGCTCCGCGGATTCCGCCAGGGTTTCTGCCCGGGCGCGGCTGCCGGCGCCCACCGACGCCATGGCCCGCAGAATGGCCGTGGCTATCCGGTCGCGGTCATAGGCCACCAGGTTGCCCTCGCGCTTGATGATCTGCCGGATGGGCGCCGGATGCGTCATGGCCCGGGCTTCCTGCTGCCGGGCGGCGGCAGGCCCAGGATGCGGGCCGCGTTGCCGCCGAGCAGGCGGGCCTTGTCCGCCGGGGCGATTCGGGCGAAGAGGACGCGGCCAAGCTGGTGCCCGGCGCCCATGAAGACGGCATCGGAGCCCCACAGGACCTTCTCGTTCAAGCCCCGGCTCACGAACGTCTCGATCAGCCCGCGCGGGCACTTCGAGAAGCAGGTTTCCAGGTAGACCTGCTCGTAGCGAAGCGCCAGCCGGATGTACGGCTCGGCCCCGCAGGCGCCGGCATGGCCGAGCAGGAGGCGGATGCGCGGGTACCGCGGGAGCCGCGCTTCCAGATGCGCGAGCTCCTTGGGCTCGAACGCGTGGGCCAGCACCGGCAGGCCGCGCTCGTCGGCGAACCGGAACACGGCGTCGTAGTTCGGATGGCTGTACGGAAGGCCGGCCGCGGTGTGGATCTTGACCGCGCGCAGCCCGCCGGCATAGGCCCGGCGCAGTTCGGGGAGTATCCGGTCGGGATAGGCAACATCCGCGGTCATGTAGCCAAACACGCGGCCGGGATGGCGGCGCATGGCGGCCCGCACGAGGTCGTTGCCGGAGCGCGAGTCAACGCCGCGCCACCCGCTCATGGCGCTCGGACACGTCACGGCAATGCCCATGCGGTCCATGGCGGCGATCAGCCCGTCCGCCGTCGCATCCACGATGGGGAACCCCAGGTTTTCGCCCAGGTGCGAGTGGGCGTCAATCACGAGGCAGCGCCGGACCGGCCGCCCCTCGAGGCCGTCGCGCTCGAACGGATCGGGCCGCCTCATGCCGCCACCTCCTTCAGCAGCCGTTCGAGCGTGCCGTGCGCGACTGCGGAGAGGGCCTCCGGCGTCAGCCCGGCATACATCAAGCCCGTCACGGCGGCGCCGCCCTCGTACGCGGGGTAGCCCATGCCCCAGACCCAGCGCCGGATCCCGAACTCCCGGCACAGCGCCGCGAAGCCGCCGTGCATGGAAAAGGACGGCCCAAAACACAGGTGCAACGAGGGGAACCGTTCGAGAAGCGGCCAGAGCACGCGGTGCCGGCCGAGGCGTGGGAGCGTGTGCAGGATGACGCGCAGCGCCGGAAACGACCGGAGCGTTTCCTCCAGGTGGCCGAGATCCAGGGTGTCGTAGGCCAGCAGCAGGGGAACCCGGCCCGCCTCGAGCGCGGCCAGCAGCCGGCCGGCGCAGCCGGGTCGCAGCGGATACGCGTGCGCCTGCGGATCCATCCAGGCAATCCGAACCCCGGCGGCGAGCATGCGTCGCACCGCGGCCTCGGGATGGAAGCCCGGAGCCTCACCCTCGGGCGTCAGGCACCAGGCCGGGATCAGGCCGGGCTGACCGCGCAGCGCGCGCAGGAGCGCGGCGTTGCCATACGCGGGCGCGGCCGTCGCGCAGGCGCCGTGCCGGACCACGGCCGCCCGGATTCGCAGGCGCGCCATTTCCGCGCGGAGATCAGCCGGATCGGACCGCAGTCCCGGTACCGGCGGGTGCGGCCCAAAGAGCAGGGCATCGCAGGCCACGAACCGGACGCGCGCGGGCAGGGCAGCAGGCATAGGGCGGGAACTCCTTCAAGCTCGGAGCCTACCAAGGCGCGCCGCGCGCCGCAAACGAAAACACCGTGCCGGAGCCGGGCACTCCGTGAATGGAAGCGCATCCCAGCGGCCTGGAGCCGCCTGCCGCTCCTCCGTTCCGGGCTCCTGCCGGACAGGCAGGCGGGGACGCCGGCGACACCGGCCCGGCCGCGCTAGCGGGAAGAGCGCGCAAGCGCCTCGTGGAGCGTGCGCGCCAGCGCGGGGCCGATTCCGGGCACGGCGGCCAGCTCGGACTCCGGGGCGGCGGCCACCCGGGCCACCGAGCCGAACGCCCGCAGGAGCGTCCGCCGGCGGGTTGCGCCGACGCCGGGAATGTCGTCCAGCCGCGACTCGCGCAGGCGCCGTGCGCGCAGGTTCCGGTGATACGACAGCGCGAACCGGTGCGCTTCGTCGCGCAGGCGCTGCAGCACCTGCAGCGCCGGCGACGCCCGGTCCAGCATGACCGGGCCGCGTTCGCGGACAATCGTTTCATGGCGCTTGGCCAGCCCGGCCACCGGCACGGAGCCGGCTCCCAGCCGCTCCAGTTCCGCGCGCGCGGCCCGCACCTGCTGCGAGCCGCCATCCACCAGGATCAGGTCGGGCAGCGGCGCGCCCTCCTGCCGCAGCCGCGCCACGCGGCGCCGGACCAGCTCGGCCATCATGGCGGCATCGTCGGCGGCCGACAGGGTCTTGATGCGGAACCGCCGGTACCGGTCGCCGCGCGGGAGTCCCTCGACGGCGGCCACGCAACTGCCGACGGCATGCGTGCCGGAAATGCTCGAGACATCATAGGCTTCGATCAGGCGGGGCGGGCGCGGCAGGCCGAGGGCGTCCGCCAGAGCCTGAATCCCGGCCCGGCCGGCTTCGGCCGTCACGCCGGGCGGGCGGGCGGCTCCCGCGCGCTGCCGCACCGCCAGGTGCAGGAGCCGGAGCGTATCGCGCAGGGCCGCCGCCTTTTCGAACCGCAGGCCGCGGGCCGCTTCCTCCATGGCCTCCCGCATCTCGCGGAAAATCGCCGGGCGCTCGCCCCGCAGGAAGGCGCAGGCCTCCTCGACGCGCCGGCGGTACTCGGCAGGCGTCACCTTGCCGATACAGGGCGCGGCGCAGAACCGGACGATGTCGTTGATGCAGTGGGCGTGGTCCGCCGGGCCGGGCCGGACGGGCGCGCAGCGGCGCAGGCCAAACCGCTTTTCGACGAACTCCTGCGCGGCGCGCGCGGCGGGCGACGACGCGTACGGCCCGAAATACGCGGCGCCATCGGCACGGCGCACGCGGCAGAGCCGGACGCGCGGAAACGGGGCCTGCTCATCCACGGCCAGTAGCGGGTAGCGCTTGTCGTCCTTTAGCTGACGGTTGTACCAGGGCCGGTATGCCTTGATCAGCCGGCTCTCGGTGAGCAGCGCGGCCGCCTCGTTCCGGACCACCTGCACGTCGAAATCGGCGATGCTGTGCACCAGTCCGCGCAGCTTGGGGTCGGCGCTGCGCCGGGCCGCCA
This sequence comes from uncultured Verrucomicrobiota bacterium, assembly GCA_964624095.1. Lineage (GTDB taxonomy): Bacteria > Verrucomicrobiota > Kiritimatiellia > JAAZAB01 > JAAZAB01 > CAZEVX01. Next base: position 3,474 of record CAZUYI010000050.1, read on the forward strand.
GCCGGAAATAGGAGCGCACGCGCCGGCGCAGCGAGGCCGCCTTGCCGACGTAGATGATGCGGCCGCGCCGGTCGCGCATCAGGTAGCACCCGGGCGCGTCCGGCAGCTCGCGCAGTTTCCGCTGGATGATCTCGGGGAGCATGGCGCGGTCAGGCCTCCCCGGCGGCCGGACCCGCGTGCCGCACGGCCGCCCGCCTCCGGGACCGGAGCGCCGCGGCGAATTCCGCCAGCTCGGGGCACCGGAACAGGGCCGCCGCCCCCGCGTAGACCAGGACCGCCGCCGCCATGGCGAGCCCGAGCGGCAGTACCTGGCCGGCCAGCCCGGCGCAGCCGCCTGCCCAGCCGGCGCGGGCGAGGACGCGGAACAGGCCCAGGGCGGCGGCGACCATGAGGGCCGTGGCGGCGGCGGCGCTCCCGGCCGACCGCGCCAGGGCCGGCCAGCCGGGCGACCCGATGCGCCGCTGGACCAGCACGGCGAGGATCACCACCTGGCAGGCCGTGGAGAGCACCGTGGCCAGCGCGATCCCGGCGTGCCGGAAGGGCCGCATGAGCAGCAGCATCAGCGCCACGTTCAGCAGCGTGCAGGCGCCGCCGACCTTGACGGGCGTCTTCATGTCCTGCTGCGCGTAGAAGACCGGGATCAGCACCTTGAGCAAGCTGAAGACCAGCAGGCCGGGCGCGTAGCACTGCACCGCCAGCGTGGTCATGGCCGTGGTGGCGGGCGAAAAATCGCCGCGCTCGAATACCAGCCGCACGATCGGCCCGGCCAGCGCCAGCAACCCCGCGGCCGCCGGCATCATGACGAACAGCAGCTGCCGCGCGCTCTGGCCCAGCGTGGCGCGGATCAGGTCGGGCCGGTCCTGCGCAGCATGGCCGGAAAAGGCCGGGAGCAGGATCGTGCCCAGCGCCGTGGCGAACAGGCCCAGCGGGAAATAGATCAGACGCTCGGCGTAGTAGAGGTAGGACGGCGCCCCCTGCCCGATCAGCACGGCGACGAACCGGTTGAGCAGCACGTTGATCTGGGTCACGCCGACGCCCAGGGCGGCGGCGCCCATGAGGGTCCAGACCCGCCGCACGCGCGGATCCCGCCAGTCCAGCGAGGCGCGCAGCCGGAACCCGCACGCCGCGAGCTGGGGCCATTGCATGAGCGCCTGGACCATCCCGGCCGCGATGACGCTCCAGGCCGCCACCAGGATGCGCGCGTCGCCCTCGGCGGGCAGCCGGGGGCAGATGCCCAGCAGGGCAACCAGCATGATGAGGTTCATGGCCACCGGGGTGGCGGCCGGGAGCGAGAACCGCCGCATCACGTTGAGCATGGAGGAAAAGAAGGCCGCCACGCAGATGAAGAACATGTAGGGCAGCATGACGCGCAGGAGCTCGAGAATCAGTTCGGCGCGCGGGGAGAGCGGGACCAGGCGGAGCACGAGCGATGCCAGGAGGATACCGGCGGCCACGAGCGCCGTCAGGGTGTACCCCAGGAACCCGAGCATGGAGGACGCGAACCGCCAGACCCGGTCGCGGCCCTCCCGCTCGAGCGTCTCGCTGAAGACAGGCACAAAGGCCGCCGAGAGGGCGCCTTCGCCGAACAGGCCCCGGAACAGGTTCGGGATCGTGAAGGCCACCACGAACGCGTCCATGGCCAGGGAACTGCCGAACAGGGACGCCATGGCGATGTCGCGCACCAGCCCGAAGAAGCGGCTGATGAGCACGAACAGCCCGACCACTCCGGCCGAGCGCAAGATGGCACGCGTATCCACGCGACCCGCCCCCGGTTAGTCCGGCGCCGCCGCGGAATCCGGGCCCGCGGGCGACGCCGGGCCGCCGTACAGGCGTTCCCAGAGCTTGGCGTATTTGAAGAATACGCCGGTGGCGCTCAGAACGGCAATAATGAACCCCCGGTACCCGTCCAGAAACCCGCGCTTGAGCACGAATCCCTTGAACAGCCGGAACAGCGGCCGCAGCAGCAGGTCCAGCCCGGAAAACCGCCGGCCCTCCTCCTGCATGCTCGCCGCCGCAATGGACGAAAACCGGTTCATGGTCAGAATCTGGTCGGCAATGTCGTCGTACGTGTAATGATGCAGGCACCCCGCCAGGCGCCGCACCGGCCCGTCCACGATGACGTGATCGTGCGGCTCGCGGCCGGTGCATACGCCCCGGTCCTTGCGGTACAGCCGCATCTTGTAATCCGGCCACCATTCCCCGTGGACGATCCAGCGGCCCAGGAAAAACACTTTGCGCGGGAATTCGTAGCCGACGCACTCCCGGTTGCGGCCGCTGGCGAATTCCTCCAGGATTTCCTGCTTCAACTCCGCGGACACCTCCTCGTCGGCGTCAATGAACAGGATCCAGGGGTGCTGCGCCATCCCCTTGATCAGCTCCTTCTGCCCCACGTAGCCCAGCCACGTGTGCTGGTAGACCCGGTCGGTGTATTCCCGGCAGATCTCCACCGTGCGGTCCTGGCTGAAGCTGTCAACCACCACGATCTCGTCAACCCAGGTCAGGCTTTCGAGGCAGCGCCGAATGTTGTTTTCCTCATTGCCCACCGTCAGGCAGGCGGAAATCATCTCGCGCGCGGGAACCGTGGGATGGGTCTCATTCATGACGGCAACGCTCCAGTCACATACGCCGCGCCGGAGCCCCGGGCCGGGCCGAGCAACTCCAGCGACGCCGCCACCACGTCGTCCGGCGTGACCCGCAGCAGGCGCGCGCGGGCTTCCTCCGAGTCGCGCGGTACCTCCCGCCGGCCCGGCCCGCCGGCCTGCAGCACGCGCACGGCCGCGCCCAGCGGGCCGGTCCGCGACGGGTCGGTGAGCCCGAACACCGCCGCCACGGGCGTCCCGGCCGCCGCCGCCAGGTGCATGCCGCCGCTGTCGTTCGCGACGGCCAGGACGCACCGCGCCAGCACGGCCGCCAGCTCCGGCAGCGACGTCCGGCCGGCCAGCGAGCGCGCCTCCGGCCCGATGGCGCGCGCCACGGAGTCGGCCAGCGGGCGCTCCGGCTCCGAGCCGAGCACTACCATATGGCATTTCAGGCGCGCGATCAACTGCCGACCGACCTCCGCGAACCGGTCGGCCGGCCAGCGCTTGGCCGGGCCGCGCGCCGCGCCGGGCAGCAGCGCCACCCGGCAGGGCCCGGGCCCGCCCAGCAGCGCCTCCGCGCGCGCCTGCAGCCCGGGCGCCAGGCGCAGGCGCGGCGGCTCGAGCGGGCCGTCCTCGCCCAGGACGGCCAGGGACTCGAACGCCTGATGACGCCGCGCCGGGTCGCGCGGCAGGGCCCGGCGCTCGGTGAGCATCCAGTCCCGCCCGTGTCCGGGCGGCCCGATGCGACGCGGCACGCGCGCCAGGAACGGGACCAGGGCGGACCGGAACGAATGGGGCAGGATATAGGCGGCGTCGAAGCCGGCGGCGCGCGCGTCGCGCACCGCGCGCCAGAGTCCGCCGGGGCCCGGCGGGCAGACCCAGACGGCGTCCGGCGCCGCGTGCAGGGCCCAGAGCGGCCGCAGGGCCGGCTTGACCAGCAGGACCAGCTCGGCGGCCGGATGCCGGCCCCGCCAGCGCTGCAGCGCCGGCATGGCCATGACGCTGTCGCCCAGCCAGTTGACGCCCACCACCAGCACGCGGGGCCCGGCCCGCGGCTCAGCGGAAGCAGATGCGGGAGATGCACGCATGGAAATCCTCTACCCCGCTCAGCAGCTCGATGGCCACGCGCAGGAAATAGATCGGGACGTCCTGGCGCTCGATTTTCGGGAACCGCACGGCGTCCTTCTCGGTCGTGAGGATGAGCTCGGCGCCCTGCTTCCGCGCGCGGTTGATCAGGTCAATGATTTCCTGCTGGGAATAGCGGTGGTGATCCGCATAGCGCTTCAGGTACACCAGGCGCCCGCCCAGCCGGAGCACTTCCTGCTCAAAGCCCTCGGGACTGGCAATGCCCGAGCCGAGCGCCACGGGCCGGCCGCGCAGGAACTCGAGCGCCTGGCGCTCGCCGGTGTAGACGTTCTGCAGGTACTTGGGCCGGTGGGCGCACTCCGAGATTTCGGCCGCCGGATTCAGGGCCCTTAACTTCGCCTTCAAGGCGTCCGAGTCGCGCCCCGTGGACTTGGTGATGAAAATGAAGTCGGCCCGGCGGATGTTGGCCACGGGTTCCCGCAGCAGCCCGCGCGGCAGGCAGTACCCGTTGCTGAACGGATTTGTCCCGTCCACCAGCACGATCTCGACGCGGTGCTTCAGGGCCCGGTACTGGAACCCGTCATCCAGGACGAGTGTGTCGCAACGCAGCTTCTCGATGGCGTACCGGCCGCTCTTGACGCGGTTCTTGTCCACGAGCACGGCCACCTGGCGCAGGTTGGAGGCCAGCATGTAGGGCTCGTCGCCGCCCATGGCGGAATCGAGCAGCAGGTTCTCGCCGTCGGACACCACCCGCGGCGGGCGGCGCCGCTCGCGGCCGGTCACGGCGTCCAGGATCCGCTTCCAGGCGCGGTGCTCGGCCTTCTTGTAGCCGCGGCTCAGGATGGCCACGGTGCGGCCTTCGCGCTGGAGGGCGCGGGCGAATACCTCCACCACTGGCGTCTTGCCCGTGCCGCCGACGGTCAGGTTGCCGATGCTGATGACCTGGCAGCCCAGGGTATGATGGCGCAGAATGCCCTTGTCGAACAGGAAGTGGCGCCCCATGACCGCGCCCGTGTAGAGCCGCGACAGGTGCTTCAGCACGGTGCGCAGGATGTCGGGGCCGCGGCCCGGACGCCGGTCGCGGATGACGGAGAGAAAAAACCGCTCCAGTTTCTCTTTGCGGGTAAGCCCCACGAAACCCCTCGCCCATGGCGCCTGCTCCGGCGCGCGGTAAAACCCGGCCAGCCGGTGCAGTGTGCCACCGGCCGGCGCCGGCCGTCAAGCGCGCTGTGGGCGCGCTGCGCGATTGCGGGTGATGCGCTGTCGAAAAAGAGCAGAGGGGGATGGTTCAGCGCCAGCGATGGCTGAGACGGGGCGACCCGGCCGTTACGAGGCGGGCTCCCGATCCTCCCCGCGCTTGGTTAGCCACCGCAGGAGGTGCGTCTCCAGATCCGCCCGAATCCGATCCATCTCCCGGGGCGTCCATTCGCGAAATCCGCGTCCGCTCTTGAAGCCGAGGTTGCCCTTCGCCACCTGTTCGGCCAGGAGCGGCGAAGGGCACGGGGAGCTCTCCAGGTGCTTCAGGAGGTAGTCGTGGACGGCCAGGGTGAGGTCCAGCCCGACGAGTTCGGCATTCTCGAGGGGTCCCAGAACCGGGAGGCGCATGCCGAACCCGAACTTCACCACGTCATCCACCACCTGAGCGTCGGCAATGCCGCGTTCCACGATCGAAATCGCCTCCCGCCAGAGCGCGTGCTGCAGCCGATTCCCCACGAAGCCCGGGACGTCTCTCTTGATGCGGACGGCGTGCTTGCCCACGGACGTCAACAGGGAAACGGCGTCCTCCACCACCTCGGCCGACGTCCGCTCCCCGGGGACCACCTCCACCAGGGGGATCAGCGTCGGCGGATTCCAGAAGTGAGTGCCGATGATTCGTTCCGGACGCGAACATCCCTCGGCGATCTCTGTGATGCTGATCACCGAGGTGTTGGTGGCCAACATCGCGCCCGCAGGGCACAGGGCGTCGAGCCGGCGGAATAGCTCCCGCTTGAGCGCAAGGTTCTCGGAGACAGCCTCCACGGCGACGTCCACTCCGGGTGCCGCCTGCTCCAGGTCCGTCGTCGCGCGGATCCGGCCGAGGATCGGCTCGATCTCGTCCCGTCCCCCATGGCCCCATTCGGCCATGCGGGCCAGGCCGCGCCGAATGTCTTCCAGCGCGCGGGCCAGGACCTCGTCGCTTACGTCCGTCAAGATGACGGAATACCCCCTGGACGCGAACAACTGGGCGATTCCGTGCCCCATGAGCCCGGCGCCCACGACGAGTATGCGCCGGATGGCTCGATCGCCCGATCGCATTAGACGTTCCCCTTGCCGGGCTCCGACAGGCCCAGGATCTGACGCGCCTCGCCGGGCGTCGCGGGCTCGAGGCCCAGCTCGCGCGCGATGCGAACGATCTTGGCCACCTGCTCGGCGCTGCTTTTCGCCAGGACCCCCTTTTCGAGATAGAGGTTGTCCTCCAGTCCCACGCGGACATGGCCTCCCATCAGGAGGGACGCCGTGCACAGGGGAATCTGATGCCGCCCCGCGGCACAAACGGAGAACTGGAAGTCGCCGATCTGTCTGCGGGCCGTGTCCAGGAGGTGGACGAGGTGCTCGAAGGTGGCGGGAATTCCCCCCAAAATCCCCATGACGAACTGCACATACACCGGCGTCCTCGCGATTCCCTTCTGGAGGAGGAACGCAAGATTGTTGAGCATGCCCACATCGTAGATTTCGAACTCGGGCTTCGTCCCGTTGGCATAGAGGATCTCGAGGTACTGCCGCATGGTCTTGAAGGTGTTCGGAAAGATGAAGTCTTCCGTCATCTCCAGATACGGCTTCTCCCAGCCGTGCTTGAACGTCGCCACCTTGTCCTTGACATGGAACAGGGCGAAGTTAAGAGAGCCCGTGTTGAGCGACGCCAGCTCGGGCTTGAGAGTCGACGCCACCCGCACTCGGTTCTCCACGGGTTCCCCAAGTTTGCCCCCCGTGGTGAAGCACAGGACGATGTCGCAGCGCTTCTTCACCTCCTCGGCGATCTCCCGGTACAGCTCCTGATCCGCGTTCGGCAGCCCCGTCTCGGGATCCCTCACGTGGACGTGGGCCACCGCCCCGCCCGCCGCGTGGACCCGCACCGCCTCCTCGATCAGTTGCTTCGGGGTAATCGGCAGGTACGGGGACATGCTCGGGGTGTGGATGGCGCCCGTCAGCGCGGCGGTAACGATCCTCTTGTTCATGGCAGCTCCGGCCGATGGCCGCGGGGAGGAGGTCCGGCCCCTTTCGACTGTCGCGAGGAAGCCCCCGCCCATCGCCTCGCCTCGTCACCCCCGCGATCTCGCGGCGGCAGCCGTCTGGCGCAACGCGCCGTGAGTCGCGAGTCGTTGGCAAGGTCCCATGGTGGGACTCCATCGCCTTATTTTTTTACGGGGTTGACCGGGCCATGTCAAGACTCGAGAGACATCCGGCCGCCGGATGAAGGACCGCACACGGAAGAACGCATAGGGAGCCAGCCCTGGAGGCGGCCGCCTGCCATCCGCGCGGGCCGTGTAATCCGCGGCGCCGTCTTCCCGGACGCGTACCCGCACACGTTCCTGTCCGCATCCGAGGCTCGCCTGCCGGGGCATCCGGCAGTCGGCTTCGTTCGCGAACGCGGACGCAACACGGCACGCTCACCCGCGCCGCAGCCCAAGCGCCGGCTGGCGGGCGGTTCCCCCGGCCGCTGGTTCTGTCTGGATGATTGTGAGTGGCCGCCGGCGGGCGCCGCGGGCGGCGCTTACGCGCCGCGCAGGGCGGCCTCGAGTTGCGCATACAGCGCGCGCGCATCGCGCTCAAAGGCGGCGGGACTGTACCGCTCGAGGGCCAGGGCGCGCGCCCGGCCGGCCAGGGTGCGGCCCTCGTCCGGATGCTCGATGAGCCGGCGCATGCCGGCGGCGAAGGCCTCGGGCTCCGGCGCCGTGAGCACGGCCACCTCGGGCGTCAGCACCTGGGTGTGCGTGGGCCGGTCGGTGGCCAGGATGGGCTTGCCGGCGGCCAGGTAGGAGTAAATCTTCATGGGCGTGTTTCCGCCGCCGGTGCGGGGCGAGACGAGCACATCGGCCTCCGCCAGCAGGGCGGCCAGGCGGGCGACCGGCCACGGTCCGAGGAAATGCGTCCGATCCGCTATGCCCAGCCGGCGGGCCTGCTCGGCGTAGCGCCGAATGTGGGCCGGGGTGCCGCCGGCCATCAACAGGCTGGCCTGGACGCCGGTCCGGCTCAGGCGCGCCATGCTCTCGAGCAGCAGGCCGAGGCCCTGGTACGGCTCGAAGTTGCCGACATACAGGAAGCAGGGCCGCACAATACCCGCCAGCAGCGGACACGCCGGCGCGGCGCCGGACGCCGGGTCTAGCAGGGACACGTCGCGTAAAACCAGGACCGGGCCCCGCGCGGCGCGCCGGGCCTGCCGGGCGAGGTCGTCGCACATGGGGACGACCGCGAAGGCATGCCGAATGGCCAGCCGCTCGAACGCCCGCAGCAGCGGGGCCAGCCAGGCCAGGACGCGGGAGGTTTCGGCCAGCTGGCCGGGCATCGAGGAATCCATGTCGAACACGTAGGGGATGCCGAGCAGGGCGCGGATCACCAGGGCCATGAACGCGGATTCCTCGACCGCATGCACGAGGTGGTACCGGCCCCGCCGGGCCAGGCGCAGGGCCTTGGCCATCACGAACGCGTCGCAGAGCAGCTTCTTGAAGGAAAAGCCGGGCCGGATGCCCCGTACGCCCGGCAGGCGCGGAATGCGGTGCAGGGTCACGCCCGG
>CAZUYI010000051.1:0-6611 GCA_964624095.1 uncultured Verrucomicrobiota bacterium
TGGTGGGAATACAGAGATTGGCCTTCAGGCACCGGCCCCGCTCGTCGAACGCGTACCGGTGGAACAGAATGCCGCGCGGCGCCTCGATCGCCCCCGCCCCTTCCCCGGCTTTCGGCCTCACCTGCGGCCGCTCCGGCTTGAGCCTCGCGGCCAAGAGTTCGTCGATCAGCTCGAGGCTATGCTCGATGACCTGGACGACTTCGACTACCTGCACGACCGAGTTGAAGTACGGGTTACAGGCGCCCTTCTGGAGACCGAGCCGGGCCGCCGCCTGCTTCGCCAGCGGCTTCAAGTGCTCCGCGTTCAGGTTGAAACGCGCCAGCGCGCCCACGGCGTAGGACTCGCGGTGCCATTTGCACCACTTGGCCGTGGACTGCGGCGTCACGTACTCGTTGACCACCGACTCGAACTGCTGGGGCGGGACGGTGTCGGCCGTATCCGTGCTGCCGATGCGCCCGTGATAAAACGTGTACCGGCCCGGCTCCACCAGCCCGACATACTCGGTCGGCCGGCTAAAGTCGGGCAGTTTCCCGGCCAGCCCCGCCACGGCTTCGGCCAGCCGCTCGACCTGCGGCATGGCCGCCTGCAGCCGGCCTCGCAACTCGCGCAGCGCGCCGGGTTCCGGCACCTGGGAAAAGCCGCCCGGCCTGAGCGTGACCGGATGCGTGCGGCGCCCGGCCAGCAGGTCCATGCCGTCGTTACCCAGCCGGTGCAAGGCGATCACCGTCCGGACGAGGTCCGGGTGCGAGGCCGCCAGGGGCACCACCGACGGCTGGCCCAGCAGGTCGGGTGCGACCAGATAGCCCACGTGCAGCACGTGGCTTTCGATCTGCTCCATGTAATGGGTCAGGAGGCGCAGCCGGTCGGTCTGCGGGGAAACCTCGATCCCCATGGCATCCTCGATGGCCTTGACCGCCGCCAGGGAGTGGGTCACCGAGCAGATGCCGCAGATGCGCGAGACGATCGTCTGGATATCCTGCCAGCTCTGGCCGCGGACCATGGCCTCGAAGAAGCGGGGCGCCTCGGGCACCTGCCACTCGAGTGTTTCGATCACGCCGTCGCGGCGCCGCAGCACAATATGGCCATGCCCCTCGACCCGGGTCACATGGCGGACATGGAGGTCAATCGTCTTAGGCATGGGCGGCCTCCTGTTCGGCGTTGAAGAGGTCCAGGCGATCCTGCAGATCCGCCGCCGTCTTGTGGTAGAAATCCATCACGTCGCGGGCCGCCTGAACGTTGGGATCGTCCACCAGGCCGCGGCAGCCGAAGCACCAGGCGCCCTTCGAGGGGCACCGCGCGCCGCAGCCCGCGCGCGTCACAGGCCCGAGACAGATCTCGTTATATTCGTAGCGGCAGACGATTCCCTTGCGCTTGCACTCGACGCAAACCGGGTAGGAGGGGACGAAGGGCGCCTGGCCCCTGACCAGCGCGCGCACGGCGTTGGCGAATTCGCAGCCATCGATCGGGCAGCCGTGAATCTTGAAATCCACCTTGACGATTTCGTGCAGGGCGCGCGTCGGGGCCGTCTGCAGGTGCGGCAGGCAGGCCGCCTCGCCGTAGACGCACCGGCCCGCCTCGGCAAGGTTGAAGCGGTTCTTTATCCGGTTCACGCCCCCAATCGTGGCGCAGGCACCCAGGGCCACGAGCGTGCCCGCGCGGGCCCGAATCTGCCGGAGCCGCTCGGCGTCGTTCGGCCGGGTGACCGAGCCCTCCACGATGGCCACGTCGTACGTGTCGCTCCGCTCCGACATGGCTTCGCGCCACTCCACCGGGGTCACGATCGTCAGCAGGTCGAGCAGTTCCTCCTCGAGATTGACGATTTGGAGCTGGCAGCCCTCGCAGCACGCGAAATCGAAGATGGCCACGCGCGGTTTACTCATCGGAAAGCCTCCGGCAGAGAGGCCAGGTCCCGGTAGCAGAATACCGGCCCCTCCTGGCAGACATAGCACCCGTTGATCTGGCAATGGCCGCACTTGCCCACGCCGCACTTCATGTGCCGTTCGAGCGATAGGTAAAGGCGATCGGCGCCGAGCCCCCGGGCCTGGAGCTCGATCAGCACGAACTTGTACATGATCGGCGGGCCGCAGATGACGGCCACCGTCCGGTCCGGCCGGAGGGACAACGCGGGCAACAGGGTTGTGATCACGCCCACGTGGCCCGTCCAGCCGGCGTCGGCGCGGTCCACCGTTTCGAGGTAGGTTACGCCGGGCGCCCGGGCCCAGGCCGCCGCCTCCTCCCGGAACAGCCGGTCGGACGGCGCCTTCGTCCCAACCACGATCGTGACCGACCCGTACCGGTCGCGCTTGTCCAGCACGTACTGGATGGCCGAACGCACCGGGACCAGGCCGATCCCGCCGCAGACGAACAGCAGGTCCTTCCGGCGCAACGCGCCTTCGACCGGGAACGGCACCCCGAACGGACCGCGGATGCCCACCCGGTCGCCGGCGGCGAGCCGGTGCAGCGCGTTCGTGAGCGTACCCACGCGGCGCACCACGAGCTCGAATGAGCCCCGTCTCGTGGGCGACGACGACACCGAGAGCGGGGCTTCACCCGCTCCGGCCACGGACACTTCGACAAACTGGCCGGGCCGGTGCCCAAGGTCGCGGCCGGATTCGAGGCGGAGTTCGAGAAGGAGCTCCTGTTCCGTCAGCCGGTCCAGCCGCACGACTACGGCCGGCTCCGGCCGGTAGAGATCCGCGGTATTCCGCCGCGCGCGCTCTCTCATGACTCCTCCAGCAGGCGGTTATAGACCTCGACCGGGTTGGCGATCTTGGTGACGCAGGCCCCGATGCAGCGCCCGCAGCCGACGCAGGCCACGCGGCCGATCTTGCGCGGCATGTACAGCCCCTTGCGGTAATAGCGGTGCCGGTAGCGCTCGGCGCGCTGCTTGCGGAAATTGTGGCCGCCCGCCACAGTCGCGAAGTCCTGCAGCAGGCACCCGTCCCAGACCCGGGCCCGCACTCCCTGCTTCAGATCCCAGCCGACCTCATCGTGCACGTCAAAGCAGTAGCAGGTCGGGCAGACGAGGTTGCAGGACCCGCAGGAGAAGCAGCGGCGCGCCTTTTCCTCCCAGACCGGGTGGTCCTGGGCGCGTTCCAGCAGGGCCGGCAACGCCCGCAGGGGCACCTTAAGTTCGTGCTTACGGAGCAGTACGCCATTGTCCGCCCAGACCTGCTCGCGCCGGCCCAGGGTGACGGCGTCCGCCGCCGGTACGCGACCGGCGACTTCGAGAAGGGCTTCGCCGGCCCGGGTCCCGGCTTCGGCCACCGTCACCTCGCCGACTCGTGTGAGGAGGACATCATAGCCGCGCCGCGCGGTAGCCGTGCCCATGCAGCCGGCGAAGACATGGGGCGAGGCCCGCTGCACGTCGCACGCGACGATCCGGGCCAGCCGCCGTCGCGCCCGGTAATGCACATCATCGTGATCGTCGGCAAAGACACGGTCCATCTGGGAGATCGCCTCGAGATCGTAGGGATGGACGCCCAGAAGCACAAACGGCTCGCGGGGCATCATGGACTCGAAGGCCGCCGGCCCGGTGAATTTCAGCAGCGGCTCGCACGGCGGCTGAAAGAGCGCCTTGGGCGACACGACCGTCACGTCGTAATCCAGGCGCAGATCGGACGCGCGGCGCAGCGGGGCAAACCCGAACCAATCGCCTTTCGCCTGCACCCCGATCACCGGCTGGGCGCGCATCAGCGCCGCGACCCAGCGGGTCAGGGCGCCCGGAGTCAGCTTGAGAGGCCGCATGACTCACCTCGTAGGACCAGTTTTCGAACGCGACGCCGGGCTCCGCGCTCACACAGTGTTATCGAGCCGGTCATACTTGCGGGGCATGTTCCGGCCGCTCACGATCCCTGCATTACATCACGTACGCGCCGGCGCGGCAAGCCCCCTCTTGCCGGGTCCGCCCGGATCTTCGCGGCGGTCGCCCGCGAGGGCGGGCAGAGACACCTCGAACCGGCTGCCCTTCCCGGGCACGCTCCGGACGGTAACGGTTCCGTGGTGCAATTCCACAAGCCGCCGGACGATGCTCAGGCCAAGGCCCGTTCCCGGGATGGCGGCCGTGGCCTCGCTGCGCACGCGGAAAAACTCGTCGAACAGGTGCGGCACGTCGCCGGGCGCCACGCCGATGCCGTCGTCGCACACCGCGAGCCGCACACTCCCGCCGCACGCATCCGCCCGGACGGACACGCGGCCGCCGTCCGCGGTGTACTTGATGGCATTGTCCAGCAAGTCGGAGACGACGGTGCGCAGGGCGAACTCGTCGCCCAGCACCCGCAGGGGCTCGCCGCCCTCGAGCTCGGCATCGAGGGCAATCCGCTTGGCAGCCGCCTTCTCGCGGAACGCGGGCAGCAGGCCCTGCACCAGGACGCGCACCTCCAGGGGCACGCGATTCAGGGCCAGCCGGCCGCTCTCGATGGCACGCAGCGACAGTAGTTCCGACACCATCAGCCGCAGGGCGCGGATCCGCTGGAGGGACCGGTCGAGCATGGCGCGGTCCGAGGGCGGCCAGCGGGCCGGGTCGCCGTCTAACAGCAGGTTCAAATAGCCCTCGACGGCGGCCAGAGGCGCCTTCACTTCGTGGGCCACCAGCGAGACGAACCGCGATTTTTCGTCTTCCAGCGCCTTGCGCGCGGTAATGTCGCGCAGCACCGCCGCGGCACCCAGCACGGTGCCATCGTCATCCGCGACCGGGCCGGCATTGGCCATGAACATCGCGTCCCCGATCGGCAGCTCGCGCGACAGGACCGCCGGCAGCGTCCGGGCGCCCAGCGTGTCCAGCAGGAGCGTTGTCAAGCCGTCGGGCTCCAGGCGCTCCAGGGGCACCGGCAACGGCTGGGCGGCCAGCCCGGGCAGGAGCTGGCGAGCCGCCTCGTTGCACAGGACGACCTGGCGCTCCCGGTTGACCACGAGCACGGCATCCGCGAGGCAGTTCAGGATCGTCCGGCTTTGGGACCGCTCGCGGACGGCTTCGAGCAGGCGGCGCTGCCGGTCTTCGCGCAGCCGCTCGGCTTCGAGGGTCAGGGCGCGCCGTTCGAGCGCATTGCGCACGGGAATGAGCAGCTCGTCCGGGGTAAAGGGCTTCGGCACGGTGGCATAGGCGCCGCGCTTGGTAGCCTCGACCGCCGTTTCGATGGTGGCGAACCCGGTGATCACGAGCAGCACGGCATGTGGATCGAGCGCATGCAGCCGCTGGATAAGTTCGATGCCGCCCAGGCGCGGCATTTTCAGGTCCACCAGCACGACGCCGAAGCCGGGCCGGGCCTGGAACCGCTCGAGGGCCGAAACCCCGTCCTCGGCCGTCTCCACCGAGTAGCCCTCGGCCTCGAGCAGCTTGCGGCAGCCGTCGCGCATGCCGAGCTCGTCGTCCACCACCAGGATACGGATCGGGGAATCGGCGCCCATACGTTCACCCTCGTCAGTCGCCGCGCGCGCCCGGCACGGGGCCCGGCGGCTCCCGCGCGAGCAGATCGCGCACCTTGGCCAGCAAGCAGGCGGGGTCCGCCGGCTTGTCGAAAAACCCGTCCGCGCCCATGGCGGCCAGTTCGGCCGGGGAGCGCGGGCTGAAATCGTATCCGAGCCGGCTGCCGACGGCCGTCATGACGATGATGGGAAGCGGCGCGGGGGCGGTCTCGCGTTTCAGGCGCCGGACCAGCGCGAACCCGTCATCGAGGGCGCGCATCATTAGGTCGGTAATCACCAGGTCCGGACGCTCCCGAACCACGCAGGCGACAGCTTCGTCGGGGGTCGCACAGCAGGCGACCCGGTACCCCTCGCCTTCCAGAAGCCGCCGGTGGATATCGAGAAAATCGCGGTCGTCATCCACCAGCAATATCAGCGGCGCCGCCATGGGGCATGGCCTCCTCCGCCACTCCGCAACCGGCCTACCCTATGCGCCGGGCCACCTCGTCGAGCAGCCGCTGCGGGCTGATGGGCTTCTCGATAAAGGCATCCACGGGCAGCCAGGTGGGATCGGCCGAAAACCGGTAGGGCACGGACTCGTTGACGGACGTCACCATGAGCACGGGAATCGAGCGGGTCGCCTCTTCGCGCCTCAGGTCGTAGGTCACGTGGAATCCCTCGGTCGGCGAGGCCATCATGACATCGAGCACGATCAGGTCCGGGCGCTCGGCCGCGGCGCGCGCCAGGCATTCGGCGCCGTTATAGGCCGTGACGACCCGGTAGCCATGCTGTTCGAGGACCGCCTGGTTCTGAGCGACGAAGTCGGCGTCGTCGTCCACCAGCAGAACGGTGCGGCTGCTCGGCGGGTTCTGGCTCATGACCACTCCTCCTCCCGGCCGGGCGGGACAGGCCCGCCGGGCCCTGCTGCTCCGGGTCTGCCCCTATGCGGGTCGCTCCGGCGCGCCGGCCCCGCCGGCCGGCAACCGGATGGTAAAGGTGGTTCCCTCGTTCAGGCGCGACTCGACGCTGATATCGCCGCCGTGCATCTTGACGATTCCGTAGCTGATAGCCAATCCGAGTCCCGTGCCCTGGCCCGGCGCCTTGGTGGTGAAAAAGGGCGTAAAGAGCTTGGGCAGGTTTCCCGGCGGAATGCCGCACCCGGTATCCCGCACTTGAATAATAACCGTTTGGCCGTCGTCTGACAAGCG
>CAZUYI010000051.1:6621-11710 GCA_964624095.1 uncultured Verrucomicrobiota bacterium
GTGAGGGCGACCTCACCCTTCGCGGCTCGGGCGGCTTCGATGCCATTGTCCGCCAGGTTCACGAGCACCTGCAGGATCTGATGCCCATCCATGCGCATGGAGCCGAGGCCGGGGGCGAGGTCCGTCACCAGGCGAACCCCGGCCTCGCGGGCCTTGGGCTCCATGACGCGCCGCATATCGGCCACCAACGGGGGCACCTCCACGTCCGTCTTGAGCACGTGCGAGCGCCGGGCAAAATCAAGCAGGCCCCGCACGATATGCTTGCAGCGCGACGCCTCGGCCGCCACCAGTTCGAGGTCCGCCCGGCGCGCATCGCCCGGGGGCAACCCCTTCAACAGCAGGTGCGAATAAATCAGGATCGAGCCCAGTGGATTGTTCAGCTCGTGGGCCACGCCGGCGGACAGCTCGCCGACGGACGCCAGCCGCTCGGTCTGCACGAGCCGCTCCTGGGCCCGCTCGAGTTCCAGGTGCGAGTGCGTGAGGTTGGCGCAGGCGGACTCGAGCTCGTCGACGAGATAGGGCAGGCACATCTCGGGCTCCGCCATGCCCTGGCAGACCGCGATGGCCTTTTCGCGGCAGGTGGCGTACCCGCAGGCGCCGCAATTCAACTGGTCCTCGGGCGCCCGTTTCTTCATCCGCAGGAGGGCCTGCTCGATCTCGCCTTCCGTGGGACGCGGCAGCTGGAGCGCCTCGACCGTGAACGAGCGGCTCAACTCCAAGCCGTCGAATTCACGCAGGCCGTCCGCCACGCGGCGCAGGTCCACCTCCCGGTTGCGGCGCCTGACGTAATCGGCCAGGATTTCCTTGCGGGCGAACACGCTCAGGCTGTTCAGCATTTTCGGCCCGTTGATACAGCCCTCGCAGAAGAGCAAGTCGAGCAGACGCGCCTGGCTCCGGCCGGCCGCCAGCTCGCGCAGGGCCTCGAGCACCCGGTCCTTGCCCTCCGTGACCACGATTTCGTTTTCGAGGATATCGGCGCTCATGCCCGCGGTGCGCAACAATCCGCCCGAGATCGCAAACGACCGCGCCAGGAAGCAGGTGGGACTGTCGAACTCGGATTCCGGCAGGCCCTCGAGCGCGACGCCGGCGCCTTCGAAGAGGCCGGCCAGCTCCTTGTAGGTCAAGGCCGCGTCCACCAGGCCCCGGACACTGGCATCGAGGATCTCACCCTTTTTGGCGATGCAGGGGCCGATAAAGACGATCCTCCCGGTGTCCCCATGGCGGCGCCGGATGGCCTTGGCCGTGGCGATCATGGGCGAGACGAGCGGGGCCAGCACGCCCGCCAGCTCGGGCATGTACTTCTCCACGTACGCCACCACGGCCGGGCAGGGTGTGGCAATGACCCGCTCGCCCCGGAGCCGGACCTGTTCGAAATGCCGAACGTAGGCCCGGCTGATCAGTTCGGCGCCCAGCGCCACTTCCCAGACCTCGCGGAACCCGAGCGCGCGCAATCCCGCCACGATCCGGCCGGGTGCGACCTCGGGAAACGCGGCCGGGAAGGACGGGGCCAGGCAGGCATACACCGGCTCGGGGCCCGCCAGCATGCCGCTCACGCGCTCGGCATGGTCTTCGATCATCTTGGCCTGCTGGGCGCAGACCTTGACGCAGTTGCCGCAGGCGATGCAGCGCTCCTCGATGACCATGGCCTGGCCGTGTTCGACCTTGATCGCCTTGGCCGGGCACTCGTGGACGCAGGAGTAGCAGCGCTTGCACTTCTCGGGAATCGTGGAAACGATGCCCATGGCGCCCCCCCACTCACCCGTCCCGGGGCCGCCGCGCGGCGGCCCGGCCGCCGCGTGACGCCGCCTGGATGGAGTGTATCGGAGCGCCGCCCCGGTGCGCAAGCGCAAATCCGCCCAGGCCTGGCCGCCCGGAGAGGCCGGCCCGGGCACGACACAGCCGTGGACACCGATTAGCCGCGGCTGCGGTCCTGGTAGGCGGTATGCAGAAGGTGGTGCGACTTCTCGCCCAGCGGCGTTCCGAGGAACTCGCGGTAGATCTGCTCGACCTGGGGATTGGTATGCGAGGTGCGCATCGCCTTGGACTCGTCCTCGCTGTAGATCGCGCGGATGCGCGCCTCCCGCACGCTGTTGTCCGTCATGCGCGGCTGGCCGCCGCCGCCGATGCACCCGCCCGGGCAAGTCATAACTTCGACAAAGTGATACTCGCCCCGCTTGGCGCGGATACGCTCGACCAGCGCCCGGGCATTGCCCAGGCCGTGGGCGACGGCCACCTTGAGCGTCACGCCCTCGAGGAACGCAAACGCCGGCACCGCGTCCCGGATTGTCAGCTCGGCTTCCTTGATGCCCTTCAGGCCCGCGATCGGCACCACGTGCAAATTCTTCCCCGGCAACGGCTTCCCGGTTACCACCTCGTGCACCGTCCGCAGGGCGGCCTCCATGACGCCGCCCGTATTGGCGAAGATGTCCGCCGCGCCCGACGACAGGCCGAGCGGCGCGTCCATGGCATCGTCCGGCAAGGCCTTGAAGTCAATGCCCGCCTGCTTGATCATGCGCCCGAGTTCGCGGGTGGTGAGCACGATGTCCACGTCGCGGGTGCCGCTTCCGTTCATCTCCGGGCGCTGGGCCTCGAACTTCTTGGCCGTGCAGGGCATGATGGAGACCACCGTGATCTCCTCCGGGCGCTTGCCCAGCTTGCGAGCGTAATACGTCTTGGCCATTGCCCCGAACATCTGCTGCGGCGACTTGCAGCTCGACAGGTTGGGCAGCAGGTCGGGGTAGTAATACTCCATAAACTTGATCCAGCCCGGGGAGCAGCTGGTGAACATCGGCAGGGGCACCGGCCGCTTTTCGACCAGGACCGTCTTGAGGCGCCGGAGCAGCTCGTGGCCCTCTTCCATGATGGTCAAGTCGGCCGCGAAGTTCGTGTCGAACACGGCGTCGAACCCCAGGCGCCGAAGGGCCGTCACCATCTTGCCCGTGACCCGCGTGCCGGGCGGGTAGCCGAAACATTCTCCGAGCGCCGCGCGAATGGCGGGCGCCGTCTGCACCACCACGTGGCGCGCGGGATCGTCAAGCGCCTCCCAGACCCGGTCGGTGTCGTCTTTCTCGGTGATAGCGCCTACGGGGCAGACGGCGGCGCACTGGCCGCACTGGACGCAGGCGACGTCCGCCAGCGAGCTCGTGAAGGCCGGGCCGACGACCGTCTTGAACCCGCGGAACTGGGGCGCGAGCGCGCCGATACCCTGGACCTCGGCGCAGACCGTGACGCAGCGCCGGCAGAGCACGCACTTGGAGGAATCCCGCACGAGGGCCGGCGTACTGGCGTCGGTGCTCGCGCGGCTCTTGGCGCCGCGGTAGCAGACCTCGCGCACGCCCAGCTCGCGCATGAGCTTCTGGAACTCGCAGTCCTCGCCGCGCTCGCAGACCTGGCATTCGCCCTCGTGGTCCGACAGCAGCAACTCGGCCACCGTCCGGCGCGCCTCGCGCACGCGCCGGGTATTCGTGCGGACCTGCATGCCCTCGGCCGCCGGGGTCACGCAGGAAGCCGCGAGGGCCTTGGCCCCGGCCACTTCCACGACGCAGAGCCGGCAGGCGCCGATGGCCTGCACATTCTCGAGGTAGCAGAGCGTGGGAATCCGAATGCCGCAACGGCGTGCGGCGTCGAGGATCGTGGTCCCTTCCGGGACCTGCACGGAGGTGCCGTCTATCGTCAGCGTTATCATGTCAGGCGTCCTTGGGGTCAGGGCGTGGTCGGTTCACGGTAGTCGCAGCGCAGGCAGCGGCGCGCCTCGCGCAGGGCCAGGGCCTCGCTGAAGGCGGTCTCGACTTCGTCGAAATTCCCGCGGCGCCGGGCTACGGGCAGCGTGGCCGCCGCCGCTCTCGCAAAACGCACAGGCTCGGCGTCGGGATCGAACGCCGTATCCACGGGCTGGTCGTCGCGCCAGAAGGCGTGCCGGGCTCCGGTCAGGAACTCGTCCATGCCCACGGCCGCCCGTTCGCCGTCGCCGATCGCCTCGGTGACCGAGGCCGGCCCCGAGGCGGCGTCGCCGGCCGCGAACAGCCACGGGATCGAGGTCTGCCCGCTGCGCGGATTCGCCTCGACGTAGCCGTTCTTCGCGAGCTTGACGTCGAGCCCGCCCAGCAGCTGGGCGGCGTTCAGGGTCTGGCCGATGGCGGCAATGACCATGTCGGCGGCCACCACGAATTCGCCGCCCGCCTTTTCCACCGGGCGCCGCCGGCCGCTGCGGTCGAAGTCGCCCAACTCCATGGCGGCGCATTTCAGGCCCGTCACGCGCCCCCGTGCGCCGAGGATTTCCTTGGGCGCCGTGAGCATGGCCAGGCGGATGCCTTCACGCTCGGCCTCCTCGACCTCGACGCCCCACGCGGGCATTTCGTCGCGGGTGCGCCGGTAAAAGATCGTGACCGTCTCGGCGCCCAGCCGCAGGGCCGTGCGGGCGGCGTCGATGGCGGCGTTGCCCCCGCCGATCACGGCCACGGCGCGCCCAACCGCGGCCGTCCCTTTCAGGTTGTAGTCGCGCAGGAACCGCATGGCTTCGACGACCCCCTTGAGCGACTCGCCCGGCACGCCGAGCGAGAGGCCGTCGGGAGCGCCGACGGCCAGGCAGACGGCATCGTAGCCCTGGTCCTTCAAGCCTTGCAGCGAGAAGGCCTTCCCAAGCCGGCGCCCGGTTTTGATCGTGACGCCCATATCCCGGATCATGCGCAGCTCGCGATCGAGGCTGGCCCGGGGCAGGCGGTAGGCCGGAATACCCTGGACGAGCATGCCGCCCGGCTTGGCCGCGGCCTCGAAGACCGTGGGCTTGTAGCCCAGCCGGGCCAGGAAGAAGGCGCCCGAGAGCCCGGCGGGCCCCGCGCCGACGAAGGCCACCTTGCGGCGGGCGTTGTCCGCGCTGGCCCGGATTTCCGGCAGCACGATGCGGGTTTCGCGGTCGGCCATGACGCGTTTCAGGCCGCGGATGGCGACCGGCTCGTCGAGCATGCAGCGCCGGCACTTGCCTTCGCAGGGATGGAAGCAGACCCGCGCGCAGACCGAGGCAAACGGGTTGCGCCCGCGGTGCAGCCGCAGGGCCTCGTCGAAGCGCCGCTCGGCGATCAGCGACACATAT
>CAZUYI010000052.1:0-2662 GCA_964624095.1 uncultured Verrucomicrobiota bacterium
GCCTTATCTTCTTTAAGGCTGCCTCTACCTTCTCTTTCATACAACCCCCTCTCAATACATCGAAGCTACTATAATAACTCCATGTTTCCAACTTTAATTATATTGTACCACTTCTGAAACTAACCCTGTTTTAAAGCGGCAGCCACGATCTCTGAAAGGTCCATGACCTTGACCTTGTCCTCCGCCTTCTTGTCTTTGAGCCCATCCTCGAACATGGTCATGCAGTAAGGGCAGCAGGTGCAAATCGTGTTGGGCTCCTGCTTCAGCGCCTGGAGGTCGAATCCGAACTGGCGCATGACATCCAGCACGAACGGCGTATCCTCGTAGCGGCCATCGAGGATCTCCTGGCTGCCTTTCCAGAGCATCGGTTCCCCGATAATGAGATAGAGTTTTACGTCGTCGCGGCGGCCCGCGATGCGGTCGCGGAGCGCCCGGAAGAACTCCGTGTATTTCGCGCAGCGCCAGGCGATCCACGGTTCGCGGGCGTGACCCATGATCCACTGGTAGCGCTGCTCGAACCGGTCGGGCGCCTTCGGATCGACGGGCACCGTGAGGCCAGTCTCGGCCTGGAACCGGTTGATCGTAAAATCCTCGTAGCCGCCTTCCATCAGGCTCATCGAACGCAAGTGCGCCGGGTCCATCGGGCCCATGGCGCGCGATACCATCAGGTTCACGCCCTTCCAGGCGGGGTACCGGCCGTAACGGTCCGCCAATTCGCCGAGCAGCGCCAGGTAGCGGTCGAGCACCTCGGGGTGCATGTGATTCAGCGCCGGCCAGAGCACCGTGCCGTTTGCGCGCGGCTTCCCGCTGCCGGTCCACTTTCCGGTGGCGTAACGCGCGGCGTGGAGCGGGAAGAGCGTCCCCTCGCGCGAGACCACATAGCAATGTTCCGCGCCGGCGCGGACCTCGTCCGGAGTCGGCTGCCGGGTGCCCGAGGACGCGGAGAACGAGAGGTGCTCGATATTCGAGATCATTTTCATGCCGTTGTGCTCGAACATCCGCAGCACCAGGGCCGCGTAATCGCGGGTCGCGTCGCCGCATAGGTAATTGTTCTGGTCGTAGCCAAAGCGCCACATCGCCGACGGGTACAGGGTGCCGGTGACCATGAAGTGGCCCATGAGATACAGGTTCTGGCCCGAGAACCGGGCGGCCTTAATCCAGTTGGCGGTGGTGGAAAACCAGTTCCGGTAGAACTCGGGATGGTCTTTGGGGCCGAGATAGCTGAAAAAGAAACCGCCGAGCGGCCCGGCATAGTACGTGCTGCCCATGGTGCTCGGCCCGCGCTCGGTGTGCGGCCCGATCAGCCGCGGGCCGTATCCGGTGCCCGCCAGTTCCTCCGGGGCGGGCTCCGTGATGCGGACCGCCGGCAGGTCGTTGACGATCTCATACATCGTGATCCGGGCCGCCGCCGCCGGCCGCTCGCCGCCGCCGGTGTTCATGACATGGATCGAGCCGGCGCCGGCGTTCGGCCAGAACAGGAGGTGCAGCTTCTTCAGTTGGTTCGACGGGCGGTAAGGCTGCAGGTCGTGTTTGGTACTGATGGCCGTGTCCGAGCGCTGGAAGCCGTGCGAATAGGTCCTGACCGTGATGCCCGGCTCCTTGATGAAGACTATGATGTTGCGTGCCGCGTCATCCGGCCACTCGACCACCGCGAGGTGCGGGACGTACACGCGCTCGACGGCATATCGGTAAGCGAAATGATGCATCCGCTCATTCTCCGCCAGCTCGCGATAGCGCCCGGCGGGACCGTCTACCACCCGGGTTTCGACCTCGCGCCATTTCGGGTTGGGTTTGCCCTTGATCAGCAGCGGCTCGGCGCCTGTCGCGGCGATGAAACCGTCCGCGGTCGGCTCGGCCGTACAATCCACGGTCCAGACCTGCTTCAAGTCCATACCGTCCTCGTAGTGCGTGCCTTCGACCACGCGCTGGGGAATCCGGCCGACGCACGCGATCTCGAAGTCGCGCCGATCGAGTTCTTCGTCGCCGGCGGTCAGGACAAACCGGACCCGATAGGCGCCCTGCGGCAGCAGGCCGAGGTCAAGGCTGCTCGCAAGATCGAACTCGCCGGCCGGCGCCAGGACCAGGGCACCGTCGTGAACGGTCCGGCGCGATTCCTCGTCCATGACCGATACCGCGAGCCTCGGCGCGGGCGCCTGCCCGCGCAGGTTCAGGAGCGTGATGTCCAGGAGCACCGGCTCGGTATCGTCGAAAATCGGGTCGTCCTCCGTCGCGCGCGGCTGCCGCGGTCGGACCCGGATCGGACCGAGGTACGGGCGCGGCGTGACGTTATCTATGCGGCCGGCCAGCCGCTCGCGCTGGGCCGGGGCGTCGGGCAGCGCGGACGGATCCGACTCGGGCGCATCCCAGCCGTCGGGCAGGTTCCAGCCGCCGCGCCAGCCCTCGGCGAGCAGGCGAATCGTCGTGCCGTCTCGGCAGAAGACAATGCCCTCGGGGGCCAGCAAGCTCGCTCCCTGGTCGCGGCACAGCAGTTCGACCGTGATGACGTTCCGGCCCGGTTTCAGAAGCTCAGTGAGATCGTACGTTGACAGGACACCGAGCTGCAACTGGCCCGGCCGCGGCGCCGCCAGGACCGTGCCGTTCACAACGACATGGTAGCCGCGCAGCCCGGCCTGGAAGCGGTTCATGAGCAGGCAGAGGGTGG
>CAZUYI010000052.1:2672-11015 GCA_964624095.1 uncultured Verrucomicrobiota bacterium
TGTTGCTCATGGTCGGAGTCCTTGTGCGGTTCGGTGCCGGGGCGCGGCCGGCAGCTCGAAATCGCGCCGGTAACAGGCGCTCAACGGCGGGTCCGGGGTGCGCTGACTCAATACGAGCGCGGGCGTGCGCCAGGACCGGGAGTAGTCCGGGCTCAGCGTCGAGTCGCGCACACGCTCCTCGGCCGTCGGCACCCGGGCCGGCGAAGAGAGCGTCAGACTCAAGACAATGGCCAGGCACGCGGGAGTGCGGCGGCGGATCAATAGGTCAATCATGCGGCGTATCCTCCCATTTCAGGTTCATCAGGTGAGCCTTGTGCACCCCCCTCGTAACGCTGCGTCTGACGGCTTGGGCCGCGGGACGTAGTGCACGCTGAACGTCCCGATTGCGCACCATAATCCAGTTCAGTGTTGACCAGTATGCTGCGTGGTCAGCGCCTGTCAAGCTCGGCTGAACGCCTCGGCTGAACGCCGGCCGCGACCGTATTCAGCGTCACGACCAGCGGCCGCGGCCGGTCCGCAACGCCGTCAAGGCTCAACTCGGCCGGCACATATCCCGGGGCTTCGATTCGGAGTCGGTAGTGATAGGTCTTGAGCTGGGGCGCCTCGGGCCGGTCGGTCGGCCGCCATTCGCGCGTCACGAGCACCAGCGCCTGGTCATGGCCCGGCGGCGGGGTCAGCCCGTCGCGATCCGTCACGGCCAGGTCGCGCAGGACGGCCGCCCCGTCCGGCTCCGCGGGGCACTCGAGCCACACCGAGGCCAGCGGCACGGGGCGCCCCTGTCCGTCCACGACCTGCACGGGCAGGCTCGCACATTCGAGTACGCCCGGATTGGCCAGGACGGCAGGGTCGCGGGCATGCCGGGTGGCGCTGACCACCCGCAATTGACGCAAGGAGGTTTGTTTCGTGGGCGGGAGCCGCAGGGACAGCTCGGGCGGCCCGATCGTGCAATCGAGGAGTATCGCGCCGGTATGGTTGGCATGCAGGGCCAGGTTCCGGCGATTGCCGTCGAAGACGCAGCGCGTGGCGCCGCCGTGCGTCAAGGCCGCGTCCAGGCCGCGGAAGACGCACTCGAGAAAACTGAAATAGCGCACCGTGCCGCCCTGCTCGAACACCATGCCGCGCATGACACGCTCGGCAGGCGGCGTCGTGGCGCTGTAGGGCGTGAAGACCGGCGTGAACAGGTCGCCGATCCAGCCGGAAAAGGTCGACTCCGCCATCCGGAAGTTGACGCCTGCATGGGAAATCACGATGGCGGCCGCGTAGGGATGCGCCGGATCCGCCGGGGCGACCCGGGCATGGGCCATGAACCATTCGCCGATCGTCCGGTTGGCGGCGCTCGCCGGCGGGGGCGGCACCTCCTCGGCCAGCACCCGCACGGCATACTCTCCGCGGCGCGAGCACGCCAGGCGGACCTCGGGCCGAATGTTCGGGCGGGCCGGATCGCCGAGCGTCAGCCGATTCGATATTCGGAAGCGCCCGTCGGAGCGCAACGCGCTTGGGCGGGGCGGCGTCACGACCAGGTCCCCGCGCACCAACAGCGTTTCGCGGGGCCGCTCCGGCCGGCCGATCCGGAAGAACGTGCCCCAATCGTCCGAGGCGCCGATCCAGAGCGCCGCGTCGAGCGTGTAGGTGTCCGAGTCCGGCGCGAACCGGATTCGGTCCCATCCGTTCTGGCGATCGGCGGACAGGATATCATCGAGCGTGGCCGGCCGTTCCTCAGGGAAGTCCGAAACCCGGATCCGATTCGCGTCCGCCTCGTAGCGGATCGTACCGGCCTCGAGCGGGGCCGCGCCGCACGCCAGGCCGAGCAGCCCGCTCGCCGCGCGCGCGGCAAACCGGCCGGCCCGCGCGCGGATCATGCGATCGCCGGTCCCCATTGAGTCTCCCCTACCCCTGCCATTGCGCGCCGACGAGCCGCTTCTCCAGCCCGCATCCCCGGGCCGCGCGTCGGCTCCCAGCAAACGCCTTCGGGGTCAAGGCGTTTTCAGCGCGGCCAGGGCCGCCTCGCGGTCAGCTGGCGCCACGTTCTTCATGGCGAGCAGGCGCTCGTAGGCCTTGCGCGCGTCGGCCACGCGACCCTGCAACTCGGCGATCTGCGCCAATCCCCGCTGCGCCCGGCCGCGATCCGGCCACAGGGCGCCTTTCATGGCCAGTACCGCCTCGTACTCGGCGGCTGCTTCCGTGTATTTCTTTTCCGCCAGCCAGGCATGCCCCATCCCCAGCCGCGCGGCCGCCTGGTGGTGCGGGCGGACCTGGTCCATGCCGAGCACGCGCCCGTATTCGAGGCGCGCGGCCGCGGGATCGCCCGCCTCGAACAGCGCGTCCGCCTTCTGCACTTGCATCCTGTAGATCGTATCCAGCCGCCTCGCCACGCGGCGCGGCTCGATCCCGCTCAGGGCATCCCATACGGCCAGGTAGCCCGCGCAGGCCTCCGGGAAGAGACCCGCCTCATACTGGACGTTGGCCAGCGCAAGCCGGGCGTCCACGCGAACCGGCTTGTCCGCTTCTTCCGATTCCGCCATCGCCCGATAGAGGGCGATCGCGTCGTCAAAACGCCCCTCGGCGGACCAGGCCTTCGCGAGGGCGCGCTGCGCCGCCCGGCGGACCTCGGCCTGCTGGGCGGCCGTCAACGCGCCCGCCTCGCGCGCCGCTGCCAGGGCGCGCTCGCACGCCGCGCGCGATGCCGGGAAGCGTTCCAGGTCATACTCCGCCTGCGCCACGCCCAGCCAGGCCCGCGCGCGGCTGTACGCCGGCGCGTCCGCCAGGCGCGCGATCTGTTCATGCGCCGCGCGCGCCGCGTCGGAACGCAGGGCGCGCGCATGGTCCTCCGCAATCAATTCGAGACACTGCGCGCGCTGCGCCGGTGTCACGGCGTCATGGGACAGCGCGTCCGCCACGAGCGCCAGTCCCTGTTCCCGGTCAAACCGGTTGCCCGATTCCCAACTCCAGCGGACCCGGCTGATGCCCAGCCCGATGCGGACCGCCAGGCGTTGCGCCTCGTTCGTGGCGAGCGCCAGCGCGGCGTCGTAGGCCGGTGCGGCGAGCGCCGGCTTCAGCCTCGCGTTCAGCAAGACATGCGCCTCGCGCAGCGACGTCTCATAGTCCGCCGCGCTCACGGCCGCCGTCCACGCGGCCACCAGCATGCCACCGATCATGAACCGCCGCACGATCGTTCCTCCCATGGCTCCCGTCATTGAAAGGTCAGCGCTCCGTATTGGTTCGCCTTATGCCACTCGGTGATCTGCGCCCAGGTCGTTTCCGGCATCGTCCCGAACTCGCGGAAGCGCCTGAAAAAGTTCGCGCGCCACGCTACGCCGGCCGACGGCCGGTCCACCGACAGCGCGGCATACGGGATGGCCGCCTCGACCACCCATTCACCCGGCTTCGCGCCGGCCGCAGCCTGCCAGGTCACCGGCCGCAGGTCTTCCTCGCCGATGGACCAGGAACCGGAGCCGGCGTAGTAGGTCACGCCTCCGGCATTGACCGCAAACTGGCGTACCTGTTCCCCTTGTGCGTTCAGGAAGACGATCACCGTGTCGTCGTAGTTCCGAATGACCTCAATCGGGTTCTCGAGGGTGGCCGTCTTTTTCAGCGCGGAGACGTCCGGATCCGCCATGCGCAGGCCGAGGTAGAGCGCCTGATCGTCATAGAGGGCCTGCACCGCCATGTCCATCAGCGGGTACCCGAGTTGTACGGAAGCGCTCATCCCGATGCTTCGAAAATTGAAGCTGGGCCGGGCCTTTGCCCAGGCGGGGTCGTTCAGGCGCCCGTCAATCGCCGGCGGCGCGCCCGCCACGCGGGTCACCCGGAGGACCGGCTGGCAGGACGCCTCCTGATCCGCGTCGGCGGCGGGCCGGTCCGGCAGCCGCGCCGCCTCCTTCTGGGCAGGGATAAGGACAGACTTCCACAGTTCCCAGAACCGCCAGTGCGTCAAGGCCAACCAGGCCGCCGCGTAGCGGCCCTCGGCCAACCAAGCCTCGACCGACCGGCAGACGGCGCGCATGGCCTCGCGATCGGGCAGGGCCAGGGCCATCGCGGTTTCACGCGTCTCCAGCAGGCCGGTGACCTCTCCGACGATGCGACGCATGGGTACCATGTCGGCGTCCGCGAGCGGCTCGTTCGTCCAGGCTGTAATGGCGATGTCCGGGCCGGCGCCCGCGGCGCGGAAGGACGCCAGCCCATAGGGGCCGAGGTCAATCGGGACGACCGTATGGCCGTCCGCCTCGCGGGTGGGAACCGGCCGGCCGTCGTGCGCCCGCTCGACCGCGGCCCTGCCGCTCAGCGTCACGGCCCCGCGCAGGGGCCAGTAGCCCGGGTTGGCCGCATAGAACCAGTAGTCCCCGTTCTTGCGGAGGGCGCGGAGGGCCAGGTTCTGCTTGAAATCCGCCGTGCCCAGCACGGGCTCGAAGGGCTCGTTGGGCAGTGGAATGAGCGCCTGGGCCACCTGCCGGCGCTGCTGCTCGTGCCCGAGCGGCATGCAACTGTCGATGAACCCATACAGGAGGATATCGGGGTCGCCGCCGATCATCGCCTGGGTATACGTTTCCAGCGCATAGTCGCCATGGGCGCTGCCGACCAGCCCGAGCGTTCCCCGCTTGTTGGCAAACGGCCACGCCGGGTCGTTGAGGCGCGTCCGGTACTCGAACCAGCAGGTATTCAGCACCACCAGCCGGTTGGGCATGGCGTAATGGGCGATGACGGACGGCTCGACGGCATGCGCCCAGACGTCCGACTTGACGCCGGCGTGGGAGGAGCCCACCGGGTAGAGCGTGCGCCCGAACCAGATGCCGGGCTCGTTTCGCACCACGGCGGGGTCCATGCCGATCTGCCGGGCATAGTCGCCGTAGGGCCCGCCCACGCTCGTCAGCCAGTGCCGGATGGGGTTCGGCGTGATGTGCCAGCCGCAGAGGACATTCAGGTCCGGCCGATGCGTCCGCAGCACGTCCCGGGTCTTCACGAGGGTGCCGCCCATGGCGCGGCAGCGCCAGTCGGTCCAGAGTCCCAGGACCGCTTCCGAGGTCAGGTACTGGTGCCGGCGGGCGAAGCGGCGCGGGTCGGCGGGCTCGCCCGGGATGCGGCGGCCCGTTTCCTGCTCGAAGCGGGCGATGGTCGCGTCGGAATAGTCGTATTCGTACGGGTCACGGGCCGGCGAGTTGGGGCCGGGCCCGAACGAGCCCTCGCCCGTCACGTTGTAGAAGATACCCTTCCAGGCCGGGGACCGCGCGAACTTCACGGCCAGGTCCTCCGCCACGCGCAGGATGGCCTTTTCGATGTCCGGGTGGTTCGGGTTCCCGCACCAGCCGCCCTGCTTCCCGTCGCGCGATACGTAGCAGATCGTGTCGGCGCCGTGGCCCACGTCCTCGTCGGACACCTTGAAGTGGGCGCGCAGCGCGCGATGTTCGAGGTATTCGACCAGCGAGTACATGGCGATCCCGTTGCGCTCGAAGTAGCGCAGGGCGGTTTCGCGGATATCCTGCAGAAGCCGGCCGTCGCCCGGGACGCGCTCCGGCGGCACGTAGGCCATGTTCATCTCGTTGTACTGAAAGGCGCCCATCACGTCCAGGTTCAGGCCGGCGAACCGGAGGTAGGCCGTGTAGGTGCGCGCCGCTTCCGCCTGCCAGCGCAGGCGCTGGGCAAACTGGGCCACCATGTCGTACCCGAGCGCCTCGTAATGATTCTGGTATTCGTCGAGGCCGTCCGTGTCGCAGAACGACTTGCCGATCATCAGCGCCCGCTCGGTATGCAGCCCGAAGAACCGGCCGCCGCGGCGGATCGAAACGGCCGGGAGTTCCTTGACCCGGTACAGGCGCAGGCGCGCAGCCGCCGCCGGCTGATGGTCACGGATGTTGACGATCTCGATGGAATAGAGTTCCGGGTTGGCCCAGCACGGCCAGCGCAGTTCGTGCATGGCGTTGTCCAGCGGATACTTGAAGCCCGTCACCACGATGGGCGCGCTCTGCGCGTCCCCGCTGCCGCGCCAGGGCGCGATCGCCTCCCGTTTTTCCAGGGACTCGCGCCGCGCGCGCACGATGCCCGCCCCGATCCAGCGGTCGGCGTCGTTCGGGTACTCGAGCGCCAGCAGGTACCAGCTATGGGGCTTCTTGAATTCGAACGCGTAGGCGAACAGGGCGCCCCGCGCGGGGTCCGTCACTTCCCGGTACGTGAGCCCGTTCGTGCTCACGACGCGTGATTCGGTCACCCGCCGGCCGGCAGGCCCCTTCTTCATGTTCTCCGGCGCCGCGGCTTCGGTCCACGGGTGGGGATCGTCCGGGTCCGTGAAATCAATCACGTCTTCCAGTTCCAGTTCCAGACCGTCCTCGTAGCGGTCTCCGGCGACCTCCGGCATGGCGAGCCGGCCCACCACGATGAGCGGCTCCTCGAGCCGGCGTTCGACGACCCGGCCGTCCGCCGCCAGCTCGGCCTCGAGCGTGTAGACGCCCTGTACCTGGCGGCCGGCCTCGATCCCGTAGACGAGCGACCCATCTCGCGCCGCCGCGCTCGACGCCGGCGCCGTGCCGCGCGCCACGGCCGGCCGATGGGTGTCCCGCTCTACCCGGCGCAGCGTCCAGCGCAGGTCGGGACGCGGGGCCGGCCACGCGCCGGGAATGCGCGCCGCCACGCGGATGGGTTCACTGTCGTCATAATAGAGAGCCCGCTCCCGGCCCGGGTTCTCGAGCAGCAGCCGCCCGTCGTAGACCGGCCAGCGCCGCACCAGGTGGTGGTAGTCAGGCCGGGCGCATTGGGGCGTCTGCCAGCTCGAATCGTCAACGCCGGGCTGCTCCCAACCCGGCGGCGGCTCGTTTGCACAACGCCAGTCCGGGCCGGTATCCAGCGTCAGGGCGCTCCCGTCATCGAGCACGATGCGGCCCTGCAGGTACGCCAGGGACGAGCCGGCCGGGTCGAGGGCCAGCACGTTGGGCGCGCTCGGGTCGAGATACGGCGCCAGGTTCACCGGGTAGGTCTGCATGTCGCCCTCGCTTTTGAGCAGGGACGGCATGAAGTTCACCTCGCGCCCGTTCACGAGGAGCCGCACGCCGCCCGCCTCACCGACCGCGCGCCAGATCGAGCGGCCCGCCGGCAGCATGACCACGCGCCGGAACCGGCCTTCGCCGCGGACCGTCTGGGTAATGCGCAGGTCGTGAATCGCGATCCGGTTGTTTTCAGGCCCCGCGATCCGCAGGCTGAACCCGTCCGGCTGGCCCCGGAAGGCCCGGAAGCGGATCGTCTGCCGGTTCGTGCCGGCCACGGCTGCCTCGAACGTGCCCTTGGACACGCTGGCCCACGGGGCACCGGAAAACTCGTGCCGGGAGGCGTTCCGCGTGAAGGTCGAGCTGCCGTCCATCCAGAGCTGAATGCGCCAGACGCTGCCGGTCGCCGACTGACTCACGGTCAGCTCGATGTCGTTAAAGCCGGGGAACATCTTGATACGTTCCGCCGGCGGCTGGAGATTCTCGACGTTCCCCCAGCCGATCACGCTCGCGCCCGCGGGGGTGAAGCGCAGGCCGTCCGGGCCGAAGTCGAGATCGCGGATATCGGGCGAAAAGAAGGTGATATTGCAGCCTTCCCGGGAGCTCAAGTCCCACGGCCGCCCGAGCCGGACGAGGCTCAGCTCGTTGGTCGTGGGACTCACCACGAGCCGCTGCGCCCGATACAAGTGCTCGGCCTCCACACGGGGCCGCTCGACGGCGCCCCGGGCCATCCCCCCCGCCGCCAGACCGATGGCCAGCCCCACCGTCCAGACGCGCATGCCTCGAGTCACGGGAGCTCCCTTCCGAGCGACCTCCGCCGAGCCACAGATACAGATAGCCGCAGCTGCTGGAGCAAGTCTAGATTAGGGGCGGGAGGAAGGGCAATAACCGAAACAACCTATTTCTTGTCTGAAATCACTCGCCCACGATCCCTCCATGGCCGTGGAGTCGAAAGCGGCGGCATGCCATCGCCATCCAAGAGGCCGGCCGATGAGTCGCGGGATGGATCAAATGAGGAAAGAACGGGCGACCTCTATCTGGGAGAATCCAGGGGCCTTGTCGTGTCCGGGCCGCCTCAGCCATTCCCGCCACGTCAACCAGGCATGAACGGACCGGCCACGGGCAGGATCCCGATGAAAGCTATACAGTAAAGCGCCTGACAGCCGATAGGTGCGCGTTGCCGGCCACCCGACCTTCATCCGACGGCACAGCCCGCGGACGGCTTACCGGATATTCATCAGCGTGCCGGCGGGCATGCGCTCATACGCCCCGATGTCTACGCGCCGGCTAAACCGGTCGAGGCGGGGCTTGCCGTCCAGATCGTCGGCCGTCTCCATCCACGTCTCGTTCGTGCCCCGGTCCGCGCAGGGCGAGC
>CAZUYI010000053.1:0-5038 GCA_964624095.1 uncultured Verrucomicrobiota bacterium
TACGGATAAGGAATCGCCTCCAGCCGGGAAACGGGGCGACCGTAAAGAGGCGGTCGACGCGCCGCAGTGGCGCCAACTGGACTTGACCGCCGAGCAGAAGGAAGGGCTCAAAGCGCTCCGGGAGCGGCACCAGGAGGCCCTGCAAGACGCCCAGGCCTGCTGGAAAAGCGCGCAGGAGGGCCTGCAGATACAAGTCCAGGCGGTGGAATTCAACGAGCAGGCCGTGCGGCAGGCGAGCCGGAAAGCCGCCGAAGCCGCCGAGGAACTGGCCGTGCTGCGGGCCCGACACGCCAGCGAGGTGCGGGCACTGCTGACCCCGGAACAGAGGGCCAAGTGGGACGCCCTGCGTGCCGACGCCCAGGCGCGGCGGCGCGAGCGCATGGCCGACCGGCGCGAGCGCGCCGGGCAGCGGCGGGAACGGCGCCGACTGGGCGACGAGCGCCCCATTCGGGAATCGGCTCCATGAACATGCCGCCCCGCGGGCTTGGGGCCCGGGCCAGCCCCTGGGATGCGGCGCCGGGTTCGGGAGTCATTCGGGCGGGCGAGGAGCCGGCGCTATCCCAGCGCGGAAACGCATGCTGATGCACACCGCGAGCCCGAGCGACAACGACCGGGAGGTGATCGAACGAATTCGCGGAGGCGACATCGAGGCCTACGAGGTGCTGCTGAACCGCTATCGGGGCTGGGTGTTGGCGATTGTGCTCAAGCACGTTCCGCCAGACCGCGCCGAGGAGTTGGCCCATGTCGTGTTCGTGGAAGCCTATCGGGCGTTGCCGGGTTACCGCGGGGCGGCCGAATTCCGGTACTGGCTGGCAGGCATCGCCGTGCGGCAGTGCAGCGCGTTCTGGCGCCGCGAGGCGCGGCGCCCGGCCGTACCGGCCAGCGGGCTGAACGACAAGGCCCGCGACTGGCTCGATCGGGCCGCCCAGGCGGAAGCCGGCGCGGCGTTCGAGCGGGAGTCCGATCGGCGGGCCGCGCGCGAGGTCCTGGACTACGCGCTGGCTCGGCTGCCCGCCGAGGACCGTACGCTGATGATCCTGCTGTACATCGAGGACCGTTCGGTGCGCGAGATTGCGCGCCTTAGCGGGTGGAGCCCGGTCAACGTGAAAGTCCGCGCCTTCCGGATTCGCCGGCGCTTGCGCCAGATCATCCGCCAGGCCCTTCAGGAGGAGGAGTCCGACCATGCCGCGCCACCCCGTTGAGGATCGGATACTCGCCGCGCTTCGGGCCGCAGGGCGGCCCGATTGTGTCCTGCCGGAATCGCCGCATTGGCGCGAGGACGTGATGCGCGCGGTCCGGCAGCTCGGGCGGCCCGCGCCGCCGCCGGCCCCGACGGGGGCTTGGCCGTGGGCCACCGCCGCCGCCTGCGCGGCGTTGGCCATTGCGTGGCGGGTCATGACGGCGGTCTCGCCGGACGCTGTTTTGGCCGGCCTTTGGCTGGAAGATCCAGCCGCCTTCGCCATCCAGGACGTGTTGCTGAACCTGTGACCGCCTTCGAGGAGACGCCATGAATCGTCGGCAACTCGCCCTGCGGTACGCGGTCGCGGCGGTGCTGGGCCTGGTCGCAGGCCTGGCCATTAACCAGACGTATGTCCGCTACCGGCTCGGCCGCCTGATGCCCCGGCGGCCGGCCATGGTGCGGCCCATGGTCCTCCGGCATGTGATCCGGGAACTGCACCTGACGCCCGAGCAGCAGGCGATCATCGAGCCGATTCTCGACCGGCATCTCCGGGACATCGAGGTCCAGCGCGCCCAGTTGCAGTCGGCGTTCCGCGACGCGCTCGCCCGGATGACCGCCGAGATCAAGCCGCATCTTTCGCCCGACCAGCAAGCCGAGCTCGAACGGCTGTTGAGCCGGGCCCGGCACCGGGGCCCAGCCCGCCGCGCGTTCCCGCGCCAGCCCGCCGACAGGGATCCCGGCGCGCCGCCCGCCGAACGGCGCCAGCCCGCGGCGGCAGAATAAGCGTGACAGGCGCCGGATTCCGCTCTACTGTTTAACGGCGGAACCCGGGATCCCGCCGCGGTTCCGCGCAAGGCGGCATGCCATGACTCGCCCACTCGATACCCGCAAGGCCGCCGCCCGGCGCCACCCGGCCGGGTTCACGCTGATCGAGATTCTCGTCGTCGTGCTGATCATCTCCATCCTGGCGGGCATCGTCGGGGTCAGCGTGCTCCGGCGCCCGGGCGAAGCGCGGGTCAGCGCGGCCCGGCTGCAGCTCAAGACCTTCAAGAGCGCGCTGCAGTTGTACCGCATGGAACAAGGCCGCTATCCGACGCAAGCGCAAGGCCTGGACGCCTTGTGCGTCAAGCCGGCCGCGGATCCCGTCCCCGAGCTGTACCCGGAGGACGGTTACCTGGACAGCCGGCGACTGCCGAACGACCCGTGGAGCCACCCGTACCTTTACCTCGTACCCGGCCGCGCGGGAGAAGCTTATGAAGTGCTCAGCTACGGCAGCGACGGCGAGCCGGGCGGAGAGGGCGACGCCGCGGACCTGTCCACCTCGGACCTGTGAGGGGGCGAGACGCCCAGCGCCCGGCTCCCGCGGCGCCCAGGGCGGATTTACGCTGCTCGAGGCGTTGGTGGCCCTGGTGGTGATCGCGCTGGTGGCAGCCGCGGCGCTGGACACCCTGATCGCCACGCACCGGCTGGAACTGGCTGCCCGGGAATCGTCCTCGCTGCGGCGGGCGCTGGGCCATGCGCTGGTCGCCAGCCGGGACGCCGAGTCGGACTGGCCGGCCGACGGCCGGCGCACGCTCCGCGGCGGTGTGTGGATCGAGGCCTTGCCGGTGAAGACCACGCCCGGCGCGGACCAGTCGCCGCCCTGCGTTCGCTGGACCCTGTCCTCCCAGGCCCGTCCCAGCCTGCGCTCCGTGGTCTATACGCAGCCGGACAGCCTGCAGCCATAACGCCGCGTCCAACGGCACCCTGCGCCGGCGATCTCAGCCCTCGCGCCGCTCGTCCGGCGGCGCGGCATTCCCGCCCGGCATCCCGGCTGCCGGCGGGGGGCCTGCCCACACCGCCGTGTCCGCGGACGCCTCGAACACGCCCAGCAGCAGGGCGCCCGTGCCCGCGCTGGCCATGACCAGCCACACGACGACGCCCGCGAGGCCGGCATGGACGCCGACATACAGCAGCGCCAATCCCAGAAGCAGCGGCGCCCATACGCCGGATCCCAGCCGGCCGCGCACGAGCATCTGCCCGAGATAGATCGCCACCGCCAGCTTGCTGAGATAGACGAGCATGCCGAGGCCGCACGCCAGCATCAAGGCAAACGGCAGGCCAACCAGCGACACCGCCGCCGCCAGGCAGATGATCGGGCTCAGCGCCAGCACCACGAATCCCACCAGCATGCATTTCCAGAAGGATCCCAGCAGGTTCCGCACCGCCCGCCGCCCCAGCCGGGGAAACAGGCGAAAGAACACCGCGCCGACCAGCAGCGCGCCGAGAAATAACCACGCCTGCACCCAGAAGGAAGCCCCGGGCGAGGACGACCCGCGGAGCGGCTTGCCGGTCCCCGCGAGGCGCTCCACGCCGCCGTCCACCGTCACCTGCTTGCTTAGGACCAGCTCGGCCGGAGCGCGGTAGTACAATTTCCCGCCAATATGGGTGCCTGGCATGAGTACCAGGTCCTGGGCCTGGACGGTCACGTCGCCCGTGACCGTGCCGGACAGCGTCACGTTCTGCGCCGTCATCCGCAGCGCGCCCTGAACATGCCCGGCGGCGATGAGCGTCTCGCCCATGAGCCAGGCGTCGGATTCCAGGCGCGAGCCGGGCGCCAGGTGCACCGACGTGCCGACCAGGATCGCACTGCGCGTTACGGTCCCATCCACCTGGATCGTCCGCGCCATGAGCCGGGCGTGATCGCCGATCGTGCCGGTGAGCTCGATGCGGTTGGCCAGCGCCCAG
Source organism: uncultured Verrucomicrobiota bacterium (assembly GCA_964624095.1). GTDB lineage: Bacteria > Verrucomicrobiota > Kiritimatiellia > JAAZAB01 > JAAZAB01 > CAZEVX01. The sequence goes on from CAZUYI010000053.1 coordinate 3,908, forward strand.
ACGTCGTTGAGGCACTCGCCCGCCAACCGGATGGTCCCATTCGTGCCGCGGGCGTCGAGGAACGACTCGCCGGAGGCCAGCAGATAGAGGTCGTCTGCCGCCCGGCCTTCGATGTCAATGCGCTGCGCCGCCACCCAGCGCTCGGCGTCCAGCGCCTGGTCGGCCGCCACGTGATAGTAATTCGTCTGGAATGCCTCCAGCGCCGACCCCGCTCCCGCCAGCGCCAGCCACCCGGCCGCCGCCCATCGTGCCGCGCGCGCCGCTGTTCCAATCCGTGACTTCATGGTGCTCCCTGCCTGGTGGTAACACATCCGCCCGAGAGGCCAGTGTCGGGGGTGTGACCCTGCCTGTCAAGGGCGGACTGCGGGGCTGCGGGCGCGGGGCGGACTGCGCGGCACGCGTCGCAAGACGGAGACCGGCGTCACTCCGCCCCGGCGCGCGGTGTCGCGACGGGCGCAGGCGCGGGGCGGGCCGTGCGGCCGCCCTGCTTGGCCCGTTCGGTAACCTGCTTGACGAAGTCGTGCTTGGCGTGCGTATAGGCCACGCGGTCGTTCTGATGCGCATGGAAAAGCCTCATTTTGAGCGCGCCATAGGCCGCGGCCACGTCCGGATGGTCAATCAGGTAATCCCGGAAAACCAGCATGTCCCACTGCTCGAAGTGGGATTCGACCATGTGAAGGTGATGCGTTCGGGTCCCGTGCTCGTTGCGCTTGATAAACCAGGCGTACCAGGGCGGGGTGTGGTCGCCCCAGGAGGGCCGCCAGAAGTAGTCATACCCCTGCGCTTCAAGGATGGGGACAATTCGCCGCCGGGTTTCGCGCAGACTCACGACCTCGATCAGCATGTCAATAATGGGTTTGGCCGACAGACCGGGGACGGCCGTACTGCCCATATGCTCTATTCTCCCGATCAATGCCCGGGGCAAGCAGGACAGCAAATGAAGCCGCTCCCGTTCATACATCTCTGGCCAGCGCGGATCGTATGGCACAACGGTCACAGCGTCGGCAACCACGCGGGCCACCTTTGCTCGGAGCGTTTCCATGGTCGCGTTCCCGCGGAGCCGCGGCGCGGGTCGGGCGCGGCAGGGTTTATCGTCTCGCGGCGCTGCTGCGATCAGGCGGGGCCGCGCCC
>CAZUYI010000053.1:5091-10825 GCA_964624095.1 uncultured Verrucomicrobiota bacterium
TGCGGACCAGGCTGACTGCGCCGGTGTCCATTCGATGCTCTCCTCTGGCGTGCCGCGGCACGCCGGCCGACAACGCCGACATCATGCCTTGAGCGTACCGCTCGTGTCAAGGAGGCCCGCAGCCGAATGCCCGGCGTCACGACGCCGAGACCCGCCGCAGGGCGAGGCGATCATGGACGCCGTTGTTCTGCGTCTTCTTCCATCTCCGTATTCCATGACCAGTCTTGGTCCGTGCTGACCTTAACCCAAGGGTCCTGCTTCATCAGGTCCGGGTCGAAACGGAGCACGAACAGGCCCGGCGCGGTGGGAGTCAGGCGAATGTGGCCGCTGCCGGCAAGGATGCTGACCTCGGCGGACTCTCTGTTCGTGGTGGCTTGGAGACGTGCGATGGTTGGGCGCGCCAGGGATCGCCGCATGCCAGGCTCGCGTGTTATTTCGGGTATGGCCGCCACCTGTTGCTTGAGCTCTTCGGTAAAGAACAACGCCGAATAGCGGATCATGCCGTCTGGATGCCAACAACGGCGTGAGCCCGCGAAGGCAGCAGTGCCGACTACGGTCGCGTCCAGGGTGAGTGAACCTTTCGGCTGGTTCGCGACAAGACGCGGATTTTCGGCGGCCAGCTCATCCGAGACCGGCAAGAGCATCATGCCGTTCGTGCTGATGTACAGGGGGATACGCCTCGACTTGGCATCGATATAGATCGAAATATCCGCGAGCTTCACCGCGGGATTCTTGCTGCTGACCTTGAAGGCGACCTGCTGATTCGTCAGCCCCGCTGACGCGTCCTTACCCAGCCGTGCGACTTGGTACAGAGCACGATATGACAACGTGGCCGGTTCCGGCGCATCGTTCCCGCACCCGGCAAGACAGGGTACCATAGCGATGGCCAGCCCAATGGCGGGAGTATTCATCCATCGGCTCTCCTGCCAGCGCCCGGCGTGTCCGGCGACGCCGGAGCGGCGTGCGGGCCCCGCCGGGGCTGGGCACTCATGGGAGTTCCTTCTCGGCTCCGCAGTGCGAACAATTCGGAAGCATGGCATGCCTGACCTTGTGGCACGCCGGGCATTCCTCGAACAGAGTGTGACCGCAGGATGGACAGGTGTACGCTTCTTCCTGCTCTCCGCGCTCTCCGTGCGGGATGACACTCTTGTTGACCGTGCGCCGGGTCCAGAACAGGAAGCGACGCGGGCCGATCCGAATTGGGTACTCACACACGGGGCAAAGGAATCGCTCGTAGGCCTCCCTGTATTGCTTGACCAGCCACTGCGTCTTGGGAAAGGCGATGGTTCGGATGAAGTAGATCAACAGCCGGGCCACCACGATCAACAGGCCGCCAATGAGGATGTACTTGAAGTACTTGCTCGGGAAATACTCGTGAACCACCAGGGCGACCTTGATCAACGTCGCCGCGCCGAAGGCGAGGAACAGCGGGAAGTAGATACTGGCACGCTTCTTGATGATGACGCACGCCGCAACAACAAGAATGGGCAACAGGATCGCAAGTTGGAGGAAGGCAAGTTTCAGGCGGTGTTTCGCGCTGAGTTTGTTGAACTCATCCCTGGCCGGCTGTCGTTGCCTTTCGATTTCTTGTTCCGCCTGCTCCTTCTCCCTAACGAGACCCTGCTTTTGCTCAAGCATGTCCGAGACTGTCTGGCTCAGTTCCTGGTATTTTCTCTGGTTGTCCAGAAAGAGGTTCAGGCTGCTCGTGAAGTTCGCCTGTTCGGTTTCTGAAAAGGCGATACTCTTCTGCATCCCGAGTTTCTGGAGTTCAATGAGCTGGTTGATCGTCTGCTGCAGATTGCGGGAACTGTCCCCCACCACCCGCTGTTTCTCCGTCTGGTTTTCAATCTGACGGGTCAGCTCGGCAACTTGCTTTCCAAGCGCGTCGCGTTTCGCCACGAGGGTCGTGTCCAGGTGCTGCTTCTCGATGGCCGCATAGTCCGGGCCGCGGATGGACCGGATATCGTCCACAAGGAAGCCCAGCACCCAGAAGATCAGCACGGCCAGGACGAGGGTAAACAGCCGTATGGCAAAACGGTGAATCCATGTCCCCTTTGACTTCGCATCCGTTTTCATTCCTCAGCTCCTTCCCGTGTTCCCCGAACGCCGCCACTCTGTCTCGGAGTGATGCAGAGCAGGCCGCCGTCGCTGGTTCGCCCTATCCCAGTCTCTTCTTGGCAGGGCGCACCTCGTAAAGGGCTTGATTCTCCTTGACGAGGCTCGCTGGTTCGGCAGCCACCTGTTCAAACAGGAGTTTGGAGGTTGTGAAGAGGTCGGCATTCTCCGCCTTCAGGTAGCGGGCCGCCATGCGGCAATAGTCGGGGTCGATGTCAATCCCAATGCTGTTACGCCCTGTGCGCAGGGCGGCGACCATCGTGGTACCGGAACCACAGAACGGATCAAGGACGGTGTCGCCGGAGAAGGAGAACATGCGCACGAGCCGGGTTGCCAGCTCCAGAGGGAATGGCGCGGGGTGGTTCTTCGTGGAGGCGCCGGTGATGTTCCAGATCTGTTGGAACCAGCGGTCGAATTCTTCCTTCCCAATCCGGCTCTTGTCCCTCTGCTGGGTTGACGGTTGCCGGTATCCACCCGGCTTCCGCTGCATGAGAATGAACTCCATGTCGTTCTTGATGATGGCATTCGGCTCGTAAGGTTTTCCGAGGAACTTCGATCCGTTCGCAACCTCGTAGGATGCATTGGCTATCTTGTGCCAGATGATCGGATTCAGATTGTCGAATCCGATCCGGCGACAGATGACGCAGATGTCGGCATGAAGCGGAAAAACAAGGTGCCGCCCGAAATCGCGCCGTGCGACGCACACGTCGCCGACCACGCAGACCAACCGCCCACCCGGAACCAGTATCCGGTATACGTGCCGCCACACTTTCTCCAACTCGAAAAGGAATGCCTCGTAGTCCTGAATATGTCCGAGTTGGTCCGGGTTCTCGTTGTACCGCTTGAGATTCCAGTAAGGCGGTGACGTGACAACCAGATGGACTGATTCGTCCGGCAGGAACGAAAGCTCCCTCGAGTCCCCGTGGATGAGTCGATGCGTCGTTGTTGTTTCCATGGCTTTACACGCAGGCAGACAGATGGCCGGCAAGAACCTTGGCGAACCGTTCGACGGACAGGTCTTCGGCTGGCGTCGTAAAGACACCCCTAATGCCCTGTTCCGCCTTGGACGTGATGAAAGCAGAAGCGGTGTAATGTCGCTCCAGCACGAGCTTTCTGCAGAACACCTCGTACCGGCGGCAATATGACGCGCCCAGGAATTCCGGGAATACCTTGAAATGGGGCTCGGACACCTTGACCGGACGTTGCGATTCCGGGCAGTCTTCCAGCATGAAGAAGTAGCCGAGAAACGGCTGTGGACTGTTGAGGAAAGCGCGCTCACGATAGGCGGTCCACAGATCAAGGGCACTCCCCATCGCCTCTTCCGTCCGGTTGTTGAAGTTGTTCCCGAAGGAACCGACTTGGGACTTGGCTTCGATCGCAAGGAGGAGGGACTTGTCTCGGACGACCAGCAGGTCCCATTCCTTGGTGGGGCGGAAAAATCCTGGCAGTTCGACATCCTTCCTGCAATACACGCAGGCCCCAGGGATTCCAGCCGCAAGGATGATCTCCGCGAACAGATCAACAAACCCATCCATTTGCGCGCCGCCGGTCACGGCGCCGCGCAGACCCTGATCGCGCTGCCCTGCTCCCTTCTGTTTCTCCTTCTGGCCCGCCCGCGTCGTCCAGTACTGTTTCACGGCTCGGGCAACGCGTGCCGGAAGGTCGCGCAAGATGTCGTCCTGTTTCATGGGCATGGTGTATCACATTCCCGTTCGTCTTTCAACGGGGCTAACGCTCCAGCGCACCAGCAGCGTGAAGCGACGTATGGGGCCGCTGGTTGTTGGGCCTCGTCATTTCTTCGGCATCCGAATGTGTCCATGGGTCACGGCAGCACGGTAGATTGCCTCCTCGTCTTTGCTGGCGGGTCTCAGGGAAATAACCCTCACCGTTTCCTCCGGCCGCATCGTGGTGACGAGAAAAACGACATTGCCACTGGTGTCAACGGTCATGTGTTGGTGCCGAACCTCCCCTCCGCACTCCATAGGGACGCTTGTGGCGACAGGGGACCTTCCCAATGGAAGTAGCATGCCCTCAAGGAAGTGCACTGCACTTTCGAGAGAGTAGCCGTGCTTCCTTCGGTTCTCGTCTTCCTTGTCTCGATCATAGTCAATCCGAGTACGACCGATGATAAGGCGGAAGTCGGTTTCAGTCCACGGGCCCTTCGGTGGAGAGTCGTCGTTCATCCTACGTCCCTCATGTTCGACCGCACAACGCCCTTCTGCTGGGCAGCCTTTTCTGCCGTCATGCAGCCGAGCTTCGCGAGTTCGTCAACTGCCGTGTCGTAGAGGGTGAGAAGTCCTTCTCCGGGACCTAGCTGATTGAGGACACCCCTGAAAATGTGATACTCGCCGCTTTCAACGTGGTCTCCAGCGATGTTTGAAATGGCCGTCCAAATCCACTGGCGCGGCGGCGCACCTCCCTGAATAATCTGAACGAAACGCGCGGGGGCTCCCAGTATGGCTTCCTCGATCTGCTTCCTTACGATGGGGAATGCATCGACAAGTGACGTTCCCTTCGGGCGAAACGTGCACTCGATCTCGTCAAGGATGCCGAGTGCTGCGCGGACCTCTTTCGGTTGTGACTTCTTGAACCACCCCTAGCCTCTTTCCTTTCTACTCGGCTCAACGTTGCGCCTAACGGGAGGCGAGGCAGCGCCGTACCGTTCAGGCGCTGGTTCTGCGCTCCGTCAGTTCTTGCACACCGTATTGAGCTTCTCGTTCACCGTCTCTTCGCTGTCAAGACTGTGCCATGCGTCCAACCATTCGTGAGGTTTCTGAATCCAACTCTCACCTGCGAGATCCTCACACAAATCAGCTAGGTAGTTTGTGTACTGCTTGTAGCTCCTATGCTTTGTTGTTGCCTGCAAGGTTGCCAAGATGTGACACGTGGTTACAAGCCGCCATACGACGGCACTGGACTGTATCGAAAGTAACTCGCACTCAAGGATCTTGCGTACCGTGTACTGGTGGATAATAAGGGCAAATGCGAGCAGGACCTCCAAAGCTACCGCCGCTTCGGCAACTAAATTCCGGTAGGTATGCACACCAGGCGCATGCGCATTCACAATAGAGACCGTGAGAAAGGCCATTACCCCCAACGACAAGACCACAACGGCGTAAAGGATCGCTTGCGTGTTTCGAAGGTAGGCGCCGGGGGAATAGGACGCCCGACGCGCACCGAGAAGACGTGGTGTCGAATGCCACGGGTACTTCATGTTCCTGGCGAGGCGCGTGTCCAGGATTGGCAGGAATATGTAGATAGCCCGCAGCCTCGGGTGCCGCTTCGTGAACTCACGAAACCGCTCGCTAATTCTGCTTGTCCAGAAGTGAGGGCAGTAGAGGGCATCATGCATGGTCGCCTCCACGATTCGCCAAGCGCACATAGCCTCCTCCCAACCGATAGCCGCCATCTTGTGGAACCACATGACCTTTGTCGGGCCAGCGTAGTGTTTGAGACGGTACAGGTGCAACTCGTAGGCCAGATTGCGGTTGATCGTTGCATACTTGTGATTCGCCAGTCCAGCAACCATCAAGAGAAGGGCGTTGAGGGTTGTTCCACAGGCAAAGACAACGATGAGCGAGCGCAGTTCAGGTTTCAGGAACAGCCCCCAGACAATTGC
>CAZUYI010000054.1:0-419 GCA_964624095.1 uncultured Verrucomicrobiota bacterium
TGAGGACTACTGACTGGATGCGGTGTACTTTTGTCGGGCTGCCCGCGCCGCCGCACCAGGCCAGGTCGGCATTGATGTCGTCCAGGTTCCACTGTTCGATCAGCAGGCCTTTGGCTTGGAGGGCGTCGGCGCGTGCTTTGACCGCGTGGTGCGCGAGATCCGCGAGCGGTTATCCCCCCGCGCGGTGCCCGTGCAAATGCCCCTGGGCGCCGAGGACACCTTCCGGGGCGTGGTGGACCTGGTCACGCTGGAGGCGCTGACCTTCGAGGACGATCCGCTCGGGACGCGCGTGTGCCGCGAGCCGGTTCCGCCCGGACTGGCCGCCGCCGCCGAGCGCGCCCGGGCGGCCCTGGTCGAACAGGTGGCCGACGCCGACGAAGCCGTCCTGGCCGCCTTCCTGGAGCATCCGGACGTGCCCG
>CAZUYI010000054.1:429-10762 GCA_964624095.1 uncultured Verrucomicrobiota bacterium
GGGCTTCGCCGGGCGACGATCGCGCGCCGGGTCATTCCGGTCCTGTGCGGCGCGGCCCTGCGCAACCGGGGCGTGCAGCCGCTGCTGGACGCGGTGGTGAACTACCTGCCCTCGCCGCTGGACATCCCGCCGGTGAGCGGGTTCCACCCCGCCACCGAGGAGCCGGTGGTCCGCGAGACGAGCGAGGCGGCCCCGACCAGCGCGCTGGTCTTTAAAATTGTCCACGACCCGTACATGGGCAAGATGGTGTTCGTGCGCGTGTATTCCGGCCGGCTCCGGAAGGGGCAGAACGTGTACAACCCGCGCACGCGCCGGCGCGAGCGCCTGATGCGCCTGCTCCGCCTGCACGCCAATGAGCATGAGGATGTGGACACCCTGTATGCCGGCGAGATCGGCGCCCTGGGCGGGGTCAAGGACATGGCCACCGGCGATACGCTCTGCGCGGAACACAAGCCGGTGGTCCTGGAGCGCATCCGGTTCCCCGAGCCGGTCGTGTCCATGGCCGTCGAGCCCCGCACGCAGTCCGATCGCGAGGGCCTGTTGAAGGCCCTCGCCGCCCTGAGCGAGGAGGACCCGACGTTCCGGGTGAGCGTCAACGCCGACACGGGCCAGACGCTGATCAACGGGATGGGCGAGCTGCACCTGGACATCATCAAGAACCGGCTCTGGCGCGAGTACAAGGTCCAGGCCAACGCCGGCGCGCCCATGGTGGCGTACCGCGAAACTGTGACCCAACCGGCCCGGGCCGAGCACACCTTCGACCGGGAGATCGGCGGGCGCCGCCAGTTCGCGCGCGTGGCGCTGGCCGTTGTCCCGGCCGAGCGCGGGAGCGGGGCCTCGACCGAGGTCGCGGTATCCCCCGTGGTCCTGCCGCCGGCCCTGCGCGAGGCCGTGGTGGCGGGTATCGAGGACGGCCTGGCCACCGGCCTGCTGGGGCATTTCCCGATCACCGACCTGGTCGTGCGCGTCGAGGACGCGGCCTGCGACGCGGAGGATTCGACGGACATCGCCTTCCGTACGGCGGCGGTGATGGCGTTCCGCGAGGCCGTGCGCCAGGCCGCCCCGGCGCTGCTGGAACCGATCATGGCCGTCGAGATCGTGACGCCGGCCGAGACCCTGGGCGACGTGCTGGGCGACCTGCATGCGCGCCGGGGCAAGGTGAAGCACCTGGCCAGCCAGGAGACGGTCCAGGTCGTGCGCGCCGAGGTCCCGCTCATGGAACTCTTCGGGTATGCCACCACGATACGGTCGCTGACCCGCGGGCGGGCCAGCTACACCATGGAGCCCCGGATGTTTGACAGGGTGCCGGAACAGATCCAGAAACGCATATTGAGTCGGTGACACCGGGTATGGAAGAGCAACGCATACGCATCCGTCTGAAGTCCTACGATTTCCGGGCTTTGGACCAGTCGGCGGGCGACATCGTGGAAACGGCCAAGCGTACGGGCGCCCGCGTATCGGGCCCGATTCCGCTGCCGACGCGCATCGAGCGCTTCACCGTGAACCGCAGTCCGCACGCCGACAAGAAATCCATGGAACAGTTTGAAATCCGGACTCACAAGCGGCTGCTGGATATCATCGGGCCGACCGCCAAGACGGTGGATGAGCTCAAGAAGCTCAATCTGCCGGCCGGCGTGGACATTTCCATCAAGATCTGAGCGGGCTATGCAAGGACTACTGGGCAGAAAAATCGGAATGACCCGGGTGTTCAACGCCCAGGGCCATCAGGTGCCGGTGACCGTCATCCAGTGCGGCCCGTGCGTGGTGCTGCAACGCAAGACGGTGGCCCGCGAGGGCTACGACGCCGTCCAACTGGGCTTCGAGACGGTGCCCGAGCGCCGGGCGTCCCGCGCGACGCTCGGCGCCTGCAAGGCCGCCGCCTGCCCGCCGCCGCGGCACCGGGCGGAAGTCTCCGTAGAACCCGGCGAGGCTGCCAAGCCGGGCGACACCGTGACGGTGGCCCTGTTCAAGGACGTGCCGTACGTGGACGTGATCGGGGTGACCAAGGGCAAGGGATTTCAAGGGGTCATGAGCCGCCACCGCATGAGCGGCGGCGTTGTCACGCACGGCGGCCATTCCAAGCGGCGCGTGGGCTCGGTGGGCTGCCGCGAGCTGCCGGGACGCATCCACAAGGGCAAGCGCATGCCCGGCCACAAGGGCGCCGTGCGGGTAACCCTGCCGAACGTGAAGGTGGAACAGGTCCGCGTCGAGGACCATGCGCTCCTCGTGCGCGGCGCGGTGCCGGGGCATGCCGGCTCGCTCCTGCTCGTGCGCAGATCGTTGAAACGGGGCCAGACACCATGAGCCGAATTCCGGTCACCAACTCGGCGGGCGAAGCCCGGGGCGAGGTGGAAATCGCCGACGCGCTGCTGGTGCGGACCCGCGGCCAGCAGGCGCTCAAGGATGTGCTGGTGGCCCACCGGGCCGCCTTGCGCGCGGGCACGGCCTCGACGCGCACCAAGGGCGAGGTGGCGGGGAGCAACCGCAAGCCGTGGAGCCAGAAGGGACTGGGCCGCGCGCGCGCCGGGTACCGGCGGTCGCCCCTGTGGCGGGGCGGCGGCGTGGTGTTTGGCCCCAAGCCCCGCGACTACCGCAAGACGGTGTCCCGCAAGCTGGGCCGGCTGGCGTTCGCGCGGGCCTTGAGCGACAAGGTGGACGCGCAGGCGCTGCGGGTGCTGGACACCCTGTCGCTGAGCGCCCCGAAAACGAAGGAGTTGGCAGCCCTGCTCAAGGGGCTGGGTATCCGCCGCCCGGTGCTGGTCATCCTGGACCGGCCCGATGCGGCCGTGCAGCGCGCCGCGCGCAACCTGCCGCGGGTTGACGTGGCCTCGGCCCGCGACGTGCAGACGTATGACGTGGTCCGCTATCCGACCGTGTTGGCAGTCCAGGCGGCCATCCCGGTGCTGGAAGCTCGGCTGAAACTGGCGGCGGGGAAGTAATCCGTATGAAATCGGCGTATGCCATTCTCAAGACTCTGATCCTCTCGGAAAAAGTGTCCCGGGAGATGGAGCAGAAGAATTGCTACTGTTTCAAGGTGGACCCGTCGGCCAACAAGCTGGACATCAAGCGCGCCGTGGAGCAGGCGTTCAAGGTTCACGTGGCGCGGGTGAACACCATGAACCGCAAGGGAAAGCGCAAGCGGGAGCGGGTCGTGCGCTATGGGCGCACCACCGGCCACAAGCGGGCGCTGGTCACCCTGCGGACCGGCGATAAAATTGAAATTGTCTGAGGATCTGCCGTATGCCCCTACGCCCATACCGACCCGTGACCCCCAGCCAGCGCTTTACCACGGTGGCGGCGGCCCACGAGCTGACCCGCGCCCGACCCGAGCGCGCCCTGCTGCGGGCGAGCAAACAGGCCGCCGGCCGCAACTCGTCCGGCCGCATCACCGTGCGGCACCGCGGCGGCGGAAACCGGCGCCGGTTGCGAGTGATTGATTTCAAGCGGGACAAGCGGAACGTGCCGGCGCGCGTGGCGGCCCTCGAGTACGATCCGAACCGCTCGGCGCGCATCGCCCTGCTGGTGTACCGGGACGGCGTGAAGCGCTACATCATCGCCCCGTCCGGCCTGGCCGTCGGCGCGACCGTCATGGCGGGCGACGCGGCGGAACCCCGGGTGGGGAACCGGTTGCCGCTGGCGCGGATTCCGCTGGGAGTCTCCATTCACGCCCTCGAACTGCAGCCGGGGCGCGGCGCCCAATTGGTCCGCGGAGCGGGGGCGGCGGCCACGCTGATGTCCCGTGAAGGCGCCTATGCCACCGTCAAGCTGCCCTCCGGCGAGGTGCGCCGGATCGCGCTGGCCTGCATGGCGACCATCGGCCAGGTGGGCAATGTCGAGCACGAGGGCGCCCGCTGGGGCAAGGCCGGCCGGGCGCGCTGGCGCGGCATCCGTCCGACCGTCCGCGGGCGCGCCATGAACCCGATTGACCATCCGATGGGCGGCGGGGAAGGCAAGTCGACGGGCGGGCATCCGCGGTCCCCGTGGGGCCTGTACGCCAAGGGCAAGAAGACGCGCCACCCGCACGGGAAGTCGGGGCGGTTCATCGTATCCCGGAGAACCTGATCCATGTCACGATCCCTCAAAAAAGGGCCCTACGTTGACGCCGCCCTGCTGCACAAGGTGGAGCGGCTCAACAAGTCGGGCGAGAAGCGGCCGATCCGGACCTGGGCGCGGCGCTCCATGGTGGCCCCGGATTTCGTGGGGCACACCCTGGCGGTGCACAACGGCAAAACGCACATTTCCGTCTACGTGACCGAGAACATGGTGGGGCACCGTCTGGGCGAGTTCGCGCCGACGCGGATCTTCCGAAAGCACGGGGTCCATACCGAGAAAACGGCGGAGAAGACCTAAGCCCCATGCATGTTGAGGCATCCTCCCGGTTTGTGCGCGTCGCCCCGTCCAAGGTGCGGCCGGTGGCCCGCCTGTTGAAGGGCCTGCCGGTGGCGGACGCGCTGAAGGCGACAGCCTTCGGCCAGCAAAAAGCGGCCGGGCTGATCGGCAAGGTGTTGAAGTCGGCGATCGCCAGCGTGGAGCATACCCACAAGCTGGAAGCCGACGCGTTCTGGGTGGATCAGGTGCTGGTGGAGCAGGGGCCGACGCTGAAGCGCCATTGGGCCCGCTCGCGGGGCATGGCGCGGCCGGTGGCGCGGCGGACCAGTCATATCCGCGTCATCCTGGCCAACGAGTGAAGCGTTCCGTCCCGGCGTCCGGCCGGGAGGGGAAAGGAGCACGGTCTTGGGACAAAAAGTCAATCCGATCGGGCTGCGGGTGACCGTCACGAAGAACTGGCGGTCGCGCTGGTATGCCGACAAACGGCAGTTTGCCGACTATTTTCACGAAGACCTGCTCATTCGCGAGATGATCATGAAACGGCTGGCGGGGGCCGCCGTGCCGGACGTGACCATCGAGCGGTACGCGAACCGGGTGCGCGCGACCATTTTCACGGCTCGGCCCGGGATTGTGATCGGGCACAAGGGCCAGGACATCGAAAAGCTGCGCGAGGAACTGGCCCGGAAGACGGGCAAGGAAGTATACATTGACATCAAGGAGATCCGGCACGCCGATCTGAACGCCCAGCTGGTGGCGGAAAACATCGCGGTGCAGCTGGAGCGGCGCGTATCGTTTCGGCGGGCGATGAAGAAAGCGATCAAGACGACCATGGACCTGAAGGCCCTGGGCATCAAGGTGGCGGTGTCCGGGCGGCTGGGCGGGGCCGAGCTGGCCCGCCGCGAAGCGTACAAGGAAGGCTCGGTGCCCCTGCACACGCTGCGGGCCCACATAGATTACGGGGCGGCCGAGGCCCGCACCGTGGCGGGCAAGGTGGGGGTCAAGGTGTGGATCTGCACCCGGCCGGAAGCCGAGCAGACGTCAACAGCGGGGGTGCGCCGTGCCGGACATGCCTAGTCGGGTCAAGTACCGCAAGGTCCAGCGGGGGAGCATGAAGGGCGCGGCCAAGGCCGGCGCCGGGCTGGCCTTCGGAGAATATGGGCTGCAGGCCCTGGACCGCGCCTGGATCAAGGCCAACCAGATCGAGGCCTGCCGGGTGTCCATCAACCGGCACTTGAAGCGAAAGGGCAAGGTGTGGGTGCGCATTTTCCCGGACAAGCCGGTGAGCAAGAAGCCGCTCGAGACCCGCATGGGCAAGGGCAAGGGCGTCCCGGAGTTCTGGGTGGCCGTGGTCAGGACCGGCCGGATGCTCTTTGAGCTGGACGGCGTCAACGAGCGGGTGGCGCGGGAATCGCTGCGCCTGGCGGCGTCCAAGCTTCCGATCCGGACGCGGTTTGTCTCGCGCCACGCGTTGAACTAACGAGGGTGATTGACGGCACCCGGCGAGGGGTGCCGGGGGCATGCATGCCATGAGCAAGGCCAGAGAATTGAGGGAGCTTGCGCGCGACGAACTGGAGCAGCGCGTGCAGGACCAGGTCAAGGCGCATTTTGACCTGCGCAAGACGAAGGCGACGGGCAAGCTGGAAAACCCGCTGCAGCTGCGGTGGGTCCGGCGCGAGATCGCCCGCCTGCGGACGGTGATCCATCAACAAGAGCATGCGAAGGAGACGGGGCAGACCGGCCATGGAGACGCGACGCGGAAAGCGTAAGGAACGGACCGGCATCGTCATCCGGGACGCCATGAACAAGACCCGGGTGGTCCGGGTGGATCGGCGCGTGCGCCATCCGCTGTATGGCAAGGAAATGACGATGTCCAGCACCTGCTATGTGCACGACGAGGCCAACGAGGCGCGCGTGGGCGACCGGGTGCGGATCATGGAGACGCGGCCGCTGAGCCGGACCAAGCGCTGGCGGCTGGTGGCCGTCCTGCGGGCCGGAGCGGGGACCCCCTCGTAGGCGCTTATGATTACCGAAGAAACAACCCTGCAGGTGGCGGACAACACGGGCGCCCGCCTCGTCAAGTGCTTCCGGATGCTCGGCCAGCGCAAGCGGTACGGGCACCTGGGCGACCTCATCAAGGTGTCCATCCGTGAGGCCCAGCCCGGCGGCCTGGTGAAAAAGGGCGAGGTGCGCCTGGCCGTCATCGTGCGCACGCGCAAGCCGGTGCGGCGTCCCGACGGCTCGACGCTGCGGTTCGATTCCAATGCCGTGGTGCTGGTGGACGATAGCCTCAATCCCCTGGGAACGCGCATTTTCGGGCCCGTGGCGCGGGAGTTGCGCGACCGCAATTTCGGCAAGATCATTTCGCTCGCGCCGGAGGTGTTGTGAGCATGGCGACCCGTCTCCATATTCGACGCAACGACGTGGTCCTGGTCCGCACGGGGCGCGATGCCGTGGGCAAGAAGACCGGCAAGGTTCTCCAGGTGCTGCCCGGCCGCGGGCGGGCGATCGTGGAGGGCCTGAACTTGGTTACCAAGGCCCTCCGCAAGTCTCAGGACCGCCCCCAGGGCGACCTCATCAAGAAGGAGGCCTCCCTGGCCGTGTCCAATCTCATGCTCTATTGCCCCCACTGCAAGGACGGGGTCCGGGTGGCCCGCGTCCGGAAGCCGGGCGGCCCGGCCGTCCGCACGTGCAAGCGCTGCGGCCACATGTTTGACGGGTGAGGATTATGGCCAGACTGAAGGACAAGTATCTCCGGGACGTGGTTCCGGCGTTGAACCGGGAGCGAGGCTACCGCAATCCGATGCAGGTGCCGCGCATGGTGAAGATCGTGGTCAACATGGGCATCTCCTCGACCGTCGAAAAAGAGGTCATCAAGACGCTGGTCCGGGACCTTGCCGCCATCACCGGCCAGATGCCGGTGCTGCGCTCGGCGCGCAAGAGCATCGCCAATTTCAAGTTGCGCGAAGGCATGCCCGTGGGCGCCATGGTCACGCTGCGCGGAGCCCGCATGTACGAGTTTTTCGACCGCCTGGTCAACGCCGTGTTGCCGCGCTTGCGCGACTTCCGCGGCGTGCCGCCCAAGGGATTCGACGGCCGCGGCAACTATACGCTGGGGCTCGGCGAACAAACGGTGTTCCCGGAAATCGTCCCCGATGACGTCAAAAAAGTTCAGGGCATGCATATCACGATCGTCACCAGCGCGGCGACGGACGACGAAGCGCGGGACCTGCTGCGGTTGATGGGCATGCCCTTCGCCGCCGCCGGCGCCGCGGCGCACTAACGGAGGAGGCTCGCGTGGCTAAGATGTCGCTCATGGTCAAGGCCGCCCGCCCGCCCAAGTTCAGCACGCGGGCGTACCGGCGCTGCCGCCGCTGTGGCCGCCCCCGGGCCTGCTGGCGCAAGTTCCAGTTGTGCCGCATCTGTTTCCGGGAACTGGCGTCCGTGGGGCAGATCCCGGGCGTGGTCAAGGCCAGCTGGTAGGGGACCGCAACACTATGAACCAGACCGATCCGATCAGCGACCTGTTGACCCGCCTGCGCAACGCAAACCGCATGCGGGCCGACGCCGTCCAGATGCCCCATTCGCGGCTGAAGGCGGCGATCGCCCAGGTGCTCAAGCGCGAGGGATTTATCCAGGATTACACCGCCGAAGGCGGCGGCGCCGGCAAACGGCTGCGGCTCTATCTCAAGTACGGGCCCGGGCGCGTGCCGGTCATCCGCGGCCTGACCCGCGTGAGCAAGCCGGGTCTCCGGCGGTATGTCACCGCGGATGCCCTCCGGCCCGTGCGCCGCGGGACCGGCATGGCGATCGTCAGCACGTCGAAGGGGCTCCTGACCGACGCGGACGTGCGCCGGCAGCGGGTGGGCGGCGAATGGCTGTGCACGGTCTGGTAACGGCGCGCCCGCGGCGGCGCGGGCCAGAAGGAGACGAAGGGCGATGTCGAGAGTAGGAAAGCGGCCGATCCCGGTCCCGGCCGGCGTGGAGGTCCGCGCGAGCCCGGGCTCGCTGGCCGTAAAGGGGCCGAAAGGCGCGTTGTCGCGCCCGGTTCCGGCGGGCCTGTCGGCGCAGGTCGAGAAGGGCCTCCTGTGGATTCGCGCGGAGTCCGAGGACCCGGCCCTCAGTGCGCTGCACGGGCTGACCCGGCGCCTGGCCGCCAACATGCTCGAGGGCGTGACCCGCGGCTACGCCAAGGAACTGGAAATACAGGGCGTGGGCTTCAAGGCCGCCGTGCAGGGCCGCACCTTGGAACTGACCCTGGGCTTTGCGGCGCCCAAGCCGCTGGCCTTGCCCGAGGGGATCGAGGTCAAGGTCGCGGACGGTGTGAGGCTCACGGTCAGCGGCGCCGACAAGCAGGCGGTGGGCGATACGGCGGCGCGCATCCGGTCGTTCTATCCGGCGGAACCGTACAAGGGTAAGGGCATCCGGTACAAGGGCGAACATGTCCGGCGCAAGGTCGGCAAGACCGTGACATAAGGCTATGAAGCTGAACACCAGAAACGATTATCGGAGGCGCCGCCATCGGCGCCTGCGCGCCAAGGTCGCGGGGACCCCGCAGCGTCCGCGGATGTGCGTGCACGTCAGTTGCCGGCACATGCGGGTGCAGTTCATTGATGACGTGGCCGCCGTGACCTTGGCGGCGGTCTCCACGGAATGCAAGGAGCTGGCCGGCCGGAATAATCAGGCCGCCGCCCAACGCCTGGGAACCCGGGCGGCGGAACTCGCC
This sequence comes from uncultured Verrucomicrobiota bacterium, assembly GCA_964624095.1. GTDB lineage: Bacteria > Verrucomicrobiota > Kiritimatiellia > JAAZAB01 > JAAZAB01 > CAZEVX01. The sequence goes on from CAZUYI010000054.1 coordinate 9,482, forward strand.
AAGGCCAGGGGGATCGCGTGCGCGGTCTTTGACCGGGGCGGTTGCGCGTATACGGGCCGCGTCCGGGCGATAGCGGAGGCGGCGCGCGCCGCCGGGATCAAACTATGAACGCGGATGCTGCAAGAAGGCGGAGACGGGACGACGTGCCGGCCAACGACGACGCGCGGGGGTCGGAACTGGAAGAGTATGTGCTGGACGTCAAGCGCTGCTCGAAAGTCGTCAAGGGCGGCCGGCGGATGAGTTTCAGTGCCGTGGTACTGGTGGGCGACCGCGCCGGCCGCGTGGGCTACGGCTTGGGCAAGGCCAACGAAGTGGCAGACGCCATCCGCAAGGGCGGGGATATTGCCCGCAAAACCATGATGCGCGTCACGCTGGAGGGCACCACGATTCCCCACGAGGTCGAGGGGAAATATGCGGCGTCCCGCGTTCTGCTGAAGCCGGCGGTGGACGGCACGGGCGTCATTGCCGGCGGCGGCGTGCGGGCCGTGCTGAACCTGGCGGGCGTGCACAACGTGCTGGCCAAGTCGCTGGGCAACTGCAATAAGTGGAACGTGGTGCATGCCACGCTGAACGCGCTGCGCCAGGTGCGCTCGAAAGCCGAGTCCGACGCCCTGCGCGGGCTCGGGCCTGCCGCCGGCGCGTCTTCCGGCGCCTGACGGGCTGCGCCGAACGGAAAGGATGTGAAGGGGTATGACGACGACGCTGCATCGCTTGGCCAATACGCCCGGCGCCCGGCGCCCGAAGATGAGGGTGGGGTGCGGCCGCGGATCCGGCAAGGGCAAGACCTGCGGGCGCGGGCACAAGGGCCAGTATGCCCGCTCGGGACACAAGCACAAGCCCGGCTTCGAAGGCGGCCAGATGCGGCTGTTGCGCCGGATCCCCAAGCGCGGCTTTAATCGCCCCGATAAGCGCACCTACCGGCTGGTGTCCGTCGGCGCCCTGAACCGCTTTGAAGACGGCGCCGATGTCACGCCGGCCGTGCTCGAAGCCGCCGGCCTGGTGCGGCCGGGTCGGGCCGGGGTCAAGGTGCTGGGCGAGGGTGAACTGAAGAAAAAACTGGCGGTCACGGCGCAGGCATTCAGCGCCGCCGCCCGGGAGAAAATTGCGGCGGCCGGCGGCACGGCCGGCGTGCTGGCCTGACTGCCATGTTGTCCGCCTTTGTCAACTCCTTCAAGATCGAAGAGCTGCGCAAGCGCATTTTCTTCACGCTTGGCATGATCTTCCTGTGCCGCCTGCTCAGCGTCGTGCCCACGCCCGGCGTGAGCACGGCCGAGCTGCAGA
>CAZUYI010000055.1:0-10621 GCA_964624095.1 uncultured Verrucomicrobiota bacterium
CTCCGCCTGCTCGGCGGTCCTCTGGCCATTCATCGTGATATTTTTGTTCATGGACGTCTTCGACACCATGGGCACCCTGATCGGGGTGGGGGAGCAGGCCGGCTTCATGGTCGGCAACCGGCTGCCTCGCGCGCGGCAGGCGCTCCTGGCGGACGCCGCCGGCACGGTGATCGGCGCCTGCTGCGGCACGAGCACGGTGACGAGTTTCATCGAGAGCGCGGCCGGCGTCGAGCAGGGCGGCCGGACGGGTCTGACCGGGCTGGTCGTGGCCCTGGGGTTCATGGCAGCCCTGTGGTTCAGCCCGTTCGTGGAAATGATCGGCCGGTATCCGCCCATCACGGCTCCGGCCCTGGTGGTCGTGGGTTTCATGATGACCCAGAACTTGCGCAAGATAGACTGGTCCGACGTAACCGAAGCCGTTCCGGCCTTCCTGGTGATGCTGGGCATTCCGCTGTCGTTTTCGATTGCCGACGGCCTGGCCCTGGGCTTCATCGCCTATCCCATTCTCAAGGCGCTTGGCGGGCGGTTACGCGAGGTGCGCTGGCCCATGGCCGTCCTGAGCCTGATCCTGCTGGCCTACTTTGTCGGCATCCGCTCGTGAGGGGGGCGCGGGGAGCCGGGCGGGGTCAACGGCGGGCGATGTCCACTTCGAGGATATTGGCGGATCCCTCACGGCGGTAGTCGAGGCGGGCCGCCATGGATCGGACCAGGTGCAGGCCGAGTCCGCCCACGGCGCGCCGCTCGATCGGCGCCTCCAGGTCGGGCGCGGGGGCCGTCCGCGGATCGAACGCGCGTCCCTGGTCCTCGATCCGCAGCCGGATGACGGCCGGCTGCAGCGCCACTTCGACGGCGATGGGCCGTGGGTCCGGCGCACCGGCATAGCCGTACTTGACGATATTGGTCACGAGTTCCTCGATGGCCAGTTCCACGCGAAACGCCGCCGGGTGAGGGATGTCATGCTGGTCGAGGAACGCGCGGGCCGCGGCCATCAGGGCGGGGAGTGCCTCCGCCTCGCCGGGAATCTGTTGCCGGAAGGACGGATTCATCGAGGCGGGTCCGCGGGGCATCGCCGGGCACGCGGGGCCGCGGCGGGCCGGTCAGGCCATCATGGTCATGGACATGGCGATGGCCATCGTGCGCTCGATTTCGCGGATCGACGCGGACATTTCCTGGCCAATCAGGTCCAGGCGGGCCAGCGTGGCGATGCGGGGCCGGACACGCTCGAGCTCGGCCGGCGAAAACAGGTCGTCGAGCAGCCGGCAGGCGTGGGCGAGGTTGATCAGGACCACCTCGCGCGGATCGGGGATCTCGTCGCTCAGGATCAGGTCGCGCAGCCGGGCGCGCACTTCCTTCACCTCATGGTTGTCCAGCAGCGGGTAGCGTCGCACCTCGAACACCCAGAGGATGCGCCGGTTTTCGCAGCGTAGAATGCCCTTGGCCACCAGGCGCTCGAGCACGCGCTCCTGAATGCGCCTGGACTGGTCGGCGAGCCGCTTCAGCCAGTATGCGGTCGGGCGGGGCTCGGACTCCGACTGGAGTTCGCGCAGGGTATCGTCCAGGAGCGCGTCGCCCGTGGGCTCGGCGCTGGCGACCTGCAGGGATTGAAGGTCCGTGTCAATGCGGTCGAGCAGCGCCAGATCCATGAGGAGGGCGCCCGCGAGGGCGTAATCGAGCGCCGAGACAGGCAGCGGCTTGATGACCCCCTGCTGGTCATCGAGGGCGAGGAGATAGATTTCTTCGGCAAATCGCAGCATGGCACCCTCCCTGCAGGCGGGCCCGGCGGGCCCGGTTACGGAGCGCAAGCACTGACGGCGTCGGCCACGGACTTGAAGATCGGCAGGATGGCGGCAAAGCCGGCGATATCGAAAATCTGCTGCACCTGGTCCGTCGGGTTCGCCAGGGTGAGCTTGCCGTGCGCCTGCTGCAGCCGCTTGGCCGCCGACAGGAAGACGCGCAAGCCGGCGCTGCTCACATAGTCCAGTCCTGACAGGTCCAGCACGACGCAACGAGCGCCGCCTTCGACCAGCGCCGCCAGTTGCTGGTCGAAGGCCGGGGCGCTCATGGCGTCCAGTTTGCCCTGGGCTTCCAGCACGGTGACGTCACCCTGTTTCGACTCAATCAGTTTCATGCCACTCCTCCGGTGCACCCCGGGCCGCCGCGCCCGGCGGGCAGCCCTGCGTATGCGACGCTCCTAGAGTATCCAAACGACTCGTCAATGCAAGGCAAAACACCCACGCCGCCCGGCGCGGTTTGACAGTCGGCCGAAACAGGACGGGATGCCAAGCCCCGCGGCCGGGGCCGGCATCCCGCCGAGTTGCCCACAGGCTGAAACTGGGACGCCTTACGGGCCTACGGGCACCGCGGTGGCCCCTCTGAACGAGTCGCTCACGGCGGCGTAGCCGCGGCTCGAGAAGAGCACCATCCAGCCCTTCGTCGGGCCATAGACGGCCACCTCGTTAAGCCCGTCGCCGTCGAAGTCGCCGTTGACCACCGTGGTGTAGCCCGGCCCGCCGAAGGGGAGTGCCACGGTGGCATAGCCCATGGACGAGGCCATGATCGACAGCGTCCCGGTGGCTTCCTTGTAAGTGCCGATATCGGCCAGGCCATCGTTATCAACATCGCCGCGCACGAACCGGGCGCCCGGCTTGCCGAGCGGCAGCGCCACATCGCCATATCCCGCCGTCGTCAGCTTGGCCTTGAGCATGCTGGCCGAGGCCGAGTAAATCGCCGGGTCGGCCCTGCGGTCGCCATCGAAGTCGGCCGAGACCGGCTCGTAATCGCTTCCCGCCGCAAAGGTCCAAGCCGAGGCGGCATAGCCGCTGCCCGAGTAGAACGCCGTCAGGCGGCCGGTGGTCTTATTAAAGGTCGCCGGATCGGTCTTGCGGTCGCCGTCATAGTCGGCCGCCGCCTGGACATCGCCCGGGGCGCCGAAGGGTGCGGCCCGGATTTCGGCGTAGCCGGAGGCGGACATCATGACGCGCAGGTACTTGCCGGCCGCGCTGAAGATCATCGGGTCGGAGAACATGTCGCCGTCATAGTTGCCCCAGACGGCCATGCAGGTGGCATTCCCGTAGTTGAGCGGGAATTCGCCGATACTGGTCAGGAGCGCCCGCCACTGGCCGGTCGCCGTGTCGAACAGGATCAGGTCGGCCATCCGGTCGCCGTCATAGTCGCCCATGACCGGGCCGGCCGTCGTGGCCGTGAGCCGCTGGCGGAACCCGCTCACCGATCCGCTGTAATCGCCCGCGCCGAGCGCGTTCTTGGCCCGCACGGTGTAGGAGTAGGGCGTTCCAGCCACCGTTGCATTGTCGTCATAGAAGAGCGCCGTCGTTTCGCTCAACGCCAACGTGCCTTCGACCAGCGACGGGGCGCCGTCGGCATACGGCGTCACTTCGGCCAGCTGCTGGGCCAGCGCGCCGATGCCCGGCGCCGAGGCGCGCGTGACCTCATAGCTCGTGGCGTTCGGCACGGCCGCCCAGGACACGCGCACGCTGTAGGGGCGGGTGCCCTTGGTGGCGGCCACGCTACCGGGGGCTGGCAGCTTGCGCCAGCCGGTATCCGGGTCGCTGAACGGGCTGGTGCCCTGGGCGCTCTTGCCCTTGATCCAGTAATAGTACATCTGGCCCGCCGTCGCCCCGGTATCGTCGTACGCCAGGGTGCTGACCGTCGTCAGCTTGGTGGCGCCGGCCGAGTTGTTGCTGGTATGGCGCCAGACCTCGTACTGCGCGGCGCCCTGGAGGACGTTCCAGGTCACGCGGACCTTGGTGCTGAAGGTGCCGTCGGAGGCCGTCGGCTTGCCCGGCTTGGCGAGCGCGGCACGCTTGCCGGCGACCGACGCGCTGAAGCTGCCCATATCCGGCGTGCAGGCCCTGACCCAGTAATAGTAGGTCTTGTCTGCGATGCCCGTCGTGTCGTTATAGGTCGTGGTGGCGGAGGGCACCTCGTTGAGCTTGGTGGCCAGGCCGACGTTGTTGAATTCGGAGCGCCAGATTTCATAGGTCACGGCGCCGAACGAGCCCACCCACGTGATCGCGCACTTGTTGGTGTCGGCTTGGCTGGCCGTGAGGCCCGTCGGCGCGGGCAGGAACCGGTACCCGTCATCCGGCGTGCTGAACTCGCCATCGCCGCCATAGGGGTTGATGACCCGCACCCAGTACCAGCGGCGCAGGCCGGGATCGACCGACAGGTCGGAGTAGTTCAGGTTGGTCAGGTTGTTGGCCAGCAGCGCGGCCTGACCGAGATCGTTGGTGTTGGCGCGCCAGAGCTGGTAGTAGGCCACGTTGGTGGTTGCCGACCAACCGACCTGGATGCCGTTGGTGACCGTGCCGTCGCTGGCCGTGACGCCACCCGGCACGCCGGGGGCGATGATATTGACCTGGACCTGGAGCGCCGCGGTCTGGGTCACGACGCCGCTCGGCGTGTAGAATCCGCCCGCGTCCACGGCGGTCACGTCGAGCTGGGCATTGAACGTACCGACGTTGGTGGTCATGTCGGCAAACGGGACTTGGACCACTTGGAGCTCGTCGTTGGTGCAGGTGTCGTTCGTCTGGACGAGCAGCCAGGGCGCGCTGCTGGTCACGCCGTAACTCATGTACGTGCGCGGAGCGCCGGCGAGGTTACGGATCGTCACGTTGGTGTCAGCAGGCTGCTGGCCCTTGTGGATGGTCACGATGTGCTGAGCCCAGCCGGTTTCGAGCACGGGCCGCGAGTAGACCGTGACGGCAACATCCACCGTCTGGGTATACCCGCCGAACCGGGCCGTGCCGACATGGAGTTGGGCCGTGTGGGTGCCGACTTCCAGTCCGTTGGTGACATAGGTGATGGCGATGTCGTTGCTCAGCCCGCTGACCTCGCCCGGATTCACGGACAGCCACGGGGTTGGGGCGTTCGTCGTGATGGTGACCAGGCCGGTTTCCGACTGGGTAAACACGAGGGCCTGCGTTCCGGGCGCGTATCCGAAGAGCTTGGAGTCCTGGAACGAGCCGGGCTCGGCCAGGAACGCCACGACGTTCAAGGTCACGTCAACCGTCTGGGTCTTGATGGCACTGCCGATGGAGAACGTGTCGTTGTAGATGCCGACAGGCAGGGCGGCGGTATTGTAGAGCACCGTGATCACGTTGGTGTTCTGATCGGTCACGGTCCCGGACCCGTTGTCCACGCTCAGCCAGGTCGAGTTGCCGTTGGTGGTGATGGTGTAGTTCATGGACCCTTCACCGGTCCCGATGACATTGAAGGTCTGGTCGGGGGCGTTCTTGCCTTCGATGGCCGAGTTGGTGAGTCCGGAGGGCGCGACGGTATAATCGGGAACGGGGATCTGGTCGTAGATGGCCACGAGGTCCACATAGGAGGTCTTACTGCCGCCCCCGTTGTAAATATCGAACCCGTTCATCGCCCCGATGTTGGTATTGGCAAACCCGATATCCTCGACGAGCATCGTGCCATTCGTGCCCAGCGACCAGGTCCGCTTCCCGAAATCCAGGTAGACATTCAGATTGGTGATCCAGGTGTTCTCATCCACCGTCGCCGCGCCGCTGGCGGTATACCAGGCTTCGGCGTTGCCGTCATAGGCGACGAAGTAGCCGTTGGAGTCCACGTAGAACAGGGCGGTGGCGTTCGTGTCCACGGCCGGATACCCGGCGCCCTCGAAGCGCACCAGCCGGGCGGCCAACTGGAGCATGAGGTTGGTGGGCGTGGCGACGGCATACGTGTTGCTCAGCGTCACGTCCTCGGGAATCATGGCGCTGCGCGTGGCGCCCGGCGGCACCTCGCCCGCCTGCACCACGGCGCTGGTGGATGAGGCGTAAAAATACGGGACGTTTCCATCCACGAGCGGATAGAGGTTCGGGTAGGATTCGAAGTCCTCGCCCCACATGAATTCATTCGTGTAGGCCGTGGCCGAAGGAGCCGCCATCCACCCCACGATGACCGCCGTCAGGATCGCCGCCCACAGGTTGATGCGCTTCATGTCTGAGCCTCTCGGTGTGTGAGTTGGTACGGAACCGTATGGAAAGCGAATCGTCCTCCTGTTTTCCTGCCACTAGTATGACATAGCGCCGCACGGCGGCGCAAGCATTAATTTCATTTTTTTCAGACGTGCGCAAACGTCCTGACTGTCATGAGCCGTTCACTCGCATTACGGGCTGGACAGGGGCAGCTCGGCCTGATCGGAAGACAGCGCCTGGATCACGGGCCGGGCGGCGGCCGCCGTTTCCTGTACGATGTACATGTAGCCATCGGTCCGCTGCCGGAACCGGCCCGTCTTCAGGTTGCCGTCGTCGAGCCGGGCATCAATGCGGGCCATTCGGGACGGACTCGCGGCGGGCCGGTAGACCGAGACGCCGGCGAGGACGCCAAACTGGCCGAAATCCCAGTCCCACTGGCCGCCGAGGGAATTGGGTTGGGTCCAGTTGAATCGAGCCAGATGATCCTTCATGGCCGGAACGGCGACCGCGGGCAGGCCGTCGGGCGGGAAGCTCCCATATTCAATGTGGTACTGCTCGAACGCCGCCACGGCAATCCGGACATCGTTCAAGAACCGGTTGTCCTGGGCCGTGCGGCGCGACCGGACAAACGTCGGGACGGCCAGCATGGCCAGGATGCCGATGACGCCCGCCACGATCAGGATTTCGACCAGCGTGAATCCTGATCGCCGGGCCAGCGACCCGGGCGCTTCACGCACATTCATGCCCATACCTTATCGGAGCGCGTTCTGATGTCCAGTCTTTTCTTCGCCGACGCCCGGCCCGTCAGGATGCGCCACGCAGGCCGGCCAGCCACGCCAGCGCGGCCTGGATATGGCGGTCCCAGAAATCCCAGGTGTGCGCGCCGGGCGCCTCGATCCAGGCCAGGTCGAGGCCCAGGGCCAGGGCATGGTCCCGGAAGCGCCGGTTGTCTTCGTAGAGATAATCGTCGGACCCGCACGCCTGCCAGAGCTTGGGGCGCGGCCCGGCGCCGGCTGCCGCCGCACGGGCGGCTTGAAACAGGTCGTCCGGCCCGCCGGCAAGACCGTCGGGATCGCCGAAAATCGCGCGCATGTCAGCGGCTGCGTCCGACGGCATGGCGCGTGCGAACCGGACCACGTCGAGGGCGCCCGAGAGGCTGGCCGCCGCCGCGAACCGGTCCGGGCCGCGCAGCGCCAGCTTGAAGGCGCCGTACCCGCCCATGGACAGGCCGGCCGCGAAGGTGTCTTCCCGGGCCCCGGACACGGGCAGCAGCGCCTGGACCAGGGCCGGGAGTTCCTCGCTGAGGAAGGTCCAGTGGCGCGCGCCGGCGGCCGTGTCCGTATAAAAACCCCGGTAGCCGTTGGGCATGATGATCGCGAACGGCAGGGACTCCGCATAGCGCTCGAGTGCCGTGCGCCGCTGCCAGATGGTGTCATCGTCGGACAGCCCGTGCAGCAGGTAGAGGACCGGGTGCCGGGCGGGCCCGCGGGCTGACGCCGGAGGGCGGGGCCAGGAGCGGGCCTCGGGCAGCAGCGCCTCGAACGAGGTGGCCAGGCCCAGGGCGTACGAGTGGACGTTGCATCGTAGATGGATCATGGCCGGACGATGGGGTTGGGGGCCGGGCAGTCGGATTCCGTCAAGTCGAGGATGTGCGGGCGATGGCGCGGGAATCGGTCGAGCAGCGCGCGGCGGCGCGCCGGCTCGAAGTCTTCGAACTCGAAGCCCGGCGTCACGGTGCAGCCGGCGAGCGCGAAATCCGGGCCGTGCTCGACGCGGGCGCCCATCCAGACGCCGGCCGGCACCCAGGCATACCGCGCGGCGCCGTCATCGGGCAGCGGGCCCAGGCGGTGTTCGCGCAGGGCGCCGTCCGGCGCGATCAAGACCAGGCGCAACGGGGCGCCTTCGTAAAAATGCCAGTGCTCATCGGATTTCAGCCGGTGGAAGAGCGACCGCTGGCCGGCGGGCAGCAGGTAGTATATATGCGTGGCCAGGGCGCGCGCGCCGCCGTAGCCCGGCGGCAGTGCCTCGGCCGCGAGGCGCGTGGCGGAGCGGAACACTTCCCGGAAATAGCCCCCTTCCGGATGGGGCGCCAGATTCAAGGCGCGGATCCAGTAGTCGGCGTCCCGGCGCGCGGGGCGGGAGGACTCGGGGTGCGCTGGATTCATGCGGGCCAGTATAGGGGCGTCCGGCGCAAAGGCAAGTCTTCCGTGCATTGCCCGCGCGGGCGGCCCGCAAAAAGTCCGGAAAAAAGGCTTGCCATATCGGCCGGTTGGACGAACGATGACAGGGCGCACACCACGAACACCCATGCCCTTGACAGGAGCGTACTCATGAATGCACGACCCATGCTCATCGGCCTTTGCCTGGCCGCCGCCTCGGCGTCCGCCGAGCCGGTCCGCGACGCGATTTACCAGGTGGCGCCCATTGACGCCCTGATGGCGGGTGTCTACGACGGCGAGTTCCGGATCGGCGACTTGAAGCGGCACGGCGACATCGGCATCGGCACGCTCAACGGGCTGGACGGGGAACTGATTGCCGTGGACGGCGCGTTTTTCCAGGCGCGCGGCGATGGCACCGTGGCGGCGGTGCCCGACGACGCCCGCACGCCGCTGGCCACGATGACCTGGCTGGATCGGGACCGGGTGCTGAAGGCCGTGTCGGCCGACAGCGTCGAGGCGCTGATCGACCGGCTCGACCACGTCCTGCCGTCTTCCAACCTGTTTTATGCCGTGCGCGCCGACGGCGAGTTCGAGTTCGTCAAGGTCCGCAGCGTGTCGCGCCAGGAGCGCCCCTACCAGCCGCTCGAGGAGGCGGTCCGGACGCAGGCGGTCTTCGACCTGCAGTCAGTGCGCGGCACGCTCATCGGGTTCCGGTCGCCGCCCTTCGCGCGGGGCGTGGCGGTGCCCGGGTACCATTTTCATTTCGTCACGGCCGACCGCTCGGCCGGCGGGCATGTGCTGGACCTGCGGGTTCGCGACCTGGACGTGGCCGTGGACGACTCCGACGAACTGCGGCTGGTGCTGCCGCGCCAGGGCGACTTCAGCGGCGCGGATTTGACTCCCGACCGCCGCGAGGCGCTCACCCGCGTGGAAAGCGCGCCGCGCGGAAGGCAGGCCGGCCCATGACGAGTGCCGTCATCCTGCTGAGCGGCGGACTCGATTCCGCCACGCTGCTGTGGTATGCGGCCCGGCGGCTCGGGTGCGCCCGGATACACACGCTGACCTTTTCCTACGGCCAGGCCCATGCCCGCGAGACGGCCTGCGCCGACAGGCTGGCCCGCGAAGCGGGCGTCGAGGCGCACCGCCGGGTGGACCTGCCGGCCCTGGCCGCCCTGGCGCAGGGCGCCTCCGTCCTGCTCGGGCCGGGCGCCGGCGTGCCGGCCTTGGACGAGCTGGCCCGGTCGCAGCGCGATCAGCCCCCGACCTACGTGCCGCACCGCAACCTGGTGCTGCTGTCTCTCGCGGCGGCCTATGCCGAGGCGGAGGGATTTGCGGACGTCTGCTACGGGGCGCAGGCCCAGGACGCGTACGGCTACTGGGACTGCACGCCCGGTTTCCGGGAGCGCCTGAACGCGCTGCTGGCCCTCAACCGGCGCCGCCGCATACGGGTGCGCGCCCCGTTCATGCGCTGGCCGAAGCGCCGGATCGTGAGGCTGGGCCTTGTGCTCGGGGTCCCCTACGCGCGCACGTGGACCTGCTACCGGGGCGAAGCCGCGCCCTGCCGCGTCTGTCCGTCCTGCCGCGAGCGGCGCGCCGCCTTCGCGGCGCTCGGTGCGGACGATCCGCTCGACGCCTGATCGCGCCCGGCGCTCAGGGCTTGCGGAAGACGAGGTGGTAAAAAAGCCCTTTCAAGACCCACTCGACCCGCGGGTGGGCGGCTTCCGGGATGCCGTCCAGCGGCGGGCGTGACGCGAAGATCGCGTTGCGCCAGACCGCCAGCCGGGCGCGCCAGGCGCGCTCGCGGCCCGGCTCCACGCCCTCGTCCAGGATTGAAATCACTCCGCCGGGCCGCGTGACTCGCAGCATTTCCGCGACCGCCCCGTGCGGGTCGTCGAATTGGTTGATGGCACCCGTGTGGAAGACGGCGTCAAAGGCCGCGTCGGCGTACGGCAGCCGCTGGGCATCGGCCTGGTGAAAGGCGATGTCGAGTCCTCGTGCGCGGGCAAGCCGGCGCGCCGCCCGCAGCATGGCGCGCGACAGGTCCATGGCCGCCACGCGGCCGCCGGGTCCGACGGCGTGCGACAGGGCCGGCAGGTTGCCGCCCGGCCCCGTGCAGTGGTCGAGGACCCGGCCGCCGCGCGGGAGGCCGAGCCCGGCGACGAGGCGCCGGCGCACCGCCGGCATCCAGGCGCCCGTCAGCGCCGAGAGCGCGGCCATCAGCAGCGGGTAGCGCGCCGCCTCGCGGTCCAGCTCCGCCTCCAGGGAGGCGGAGGGCGCGCGGCCGGGCGCCAGCAGGGCGGGGATGTCGTCGGGCGCCGCGTAAGACGCCCGGCAGGCCTGGCAGGCGAGGGCCGCGTCCGCGGCGGCCAGCGCCCCGCCGCAGGCGGGACAGCGAAGATAGGCATGGGACGTCACGGGCATGGCGACACCGGGTCTCGGCCGGCACACTCGGCAGGCACTATACCGGGGGGTGTGGGGCTGTCAACTTTCATCTTGTGCCGCCGGATGCGGCCCGTATAG
>CAZUYI010000056.1:0-10618 GCA_964624095.1 uncultured Verrucomicrobiota bacterium
GCACGGCCTGGAACCTCGGGCTGACCGCGACCTGCGGCCGGCCCTGGCAGAGGCTGCGCTCGGTCAAGCCTGTGTCGGAACGGCCGGCGCGGTCATCCTGTTGGCCGCCATCCCCGCCCGTACCACGCGCCGCTACGGGCCGCGCGGCCGGATGTATTGTCATATGGAAGCCGGCCACGCGGCCCAGAACATCCACCTGCAGGCCACCGCCCTCGGCCTGGGCTCGGTACCCGTCGGCGCCTTTGACGAGGATGCCGTGCGCCGCGTGCTGGATCTGCCCGATGAAGCCGTGCCGCTGTACCTGATCCCGGTCGGCCGGCCGCGGGCCAGTCCGCCTCCGGATGCCGGAACGACGCAGCCGGCTCGTCGCTAGGCCGGTACCCGGCGTTGCCCGGTCGTTCACGCGCTACGATACACGCATCCCGGGCGGCCCGCGAGCGCGGCCCCGGTAGCCCGGCGCCAGGGAGCACGCCCCGGCTCGCCGATCCGTCCGGCGTCCGGGCGGGACGCTACGCGAGGCGCAATTTGGCGAGATTGCTCGCGCTTACAACGAGCCGCGACTCGCACTCGCAGCCGCACGAGCAGGCCGAGCCGTACACGTAATGAATGTCCACGCCCGCCTTCGCCAGCTTGGCCATGACGGCCGCCATGGCGCCCGGCCGGTCCTTCATAGAGATCATCGCCACCGGCTGGACCGTGTAGGCCATGCCGGCCTTCGCCAGTACGCGCCCGGCGGCCGCCGGGCGGTCCACGACAAGCCGGATCAGACCCATGTCGGCGGTCTCCACCACGGACAGGGCCTCGATGTTGATTTTTGCCGCCGAGAGCAGGCGCGCCATCTTCGCCAGCACGCCGCGACGGTTCTGCACACATACCGTCAACTGTTGCTTCTGCATGACTGTTTCCTCCCTCGCCTCCGCGTGAACGGTTCTTCGCGGGTTGCATCCCGCAGTCCGCCTACCGATGACCCGACCGCCGGCCGCGCCGGCCGGCCGGCTTCGCCTGTCGTCCCTCCTTTCCGGGCGCCGGCATCCCACCGCGGTCCGTACCCCCGCCGCCAAGCCCGATTACTCGGGGGTCACTTTGAAGACTGCGTCATGGACGCGGACGTGTTCGTTCAGCCTGGTGCCCACGTTCTGACCGCGCACGGCGCGCTCAATCGAGGCGTGCTCGATTTGCATCGAGTCGATGACCTGGGTGAAATCGCTCGTGTGACCCTTGACCCGGATGGTGTCTCCGACGGCCAGGTCGCCGTCGGTCAATTGAATCGCCCCCACCCCGATGTGCCCGAAATAGTGGGTGATCGTTCCGATCCTGGTTTCCGGCATATGCCCTCCTTGCGCCCGGCGCGCCATCGAGTTGAACAGTTCCTCCGAAGACGTTATAGTGCCAGTATAGACCGGCACTCGGAGTTGTCAATGCGGGAGTTGGGGCGGGCGCGGTGCGCAAAACCACGCGCGGCGCCGCGGCGTGACGCCGGGCCGGCCCGCCGGGGTTGCCTGGCGTCGGGCGGCGGCTCTTCCAGGGACATGCCGCGGCCCGTTCCAAGGGAGTCAGAACGATCGCCATGAAAGCCATGGTCCTGAACCGGCCCGGCACCCCGCTGTGCCTGGCCGACGTGCCACGCCCGAGTCCGGGACCGGGCGAGGTCCTGATCGAAGTGTCGGCCTGCGGGGTCTGCCGGACGGATGTCCATATTGCGGACGGGGACCTGGCGGATGCCGCCCGGCCGCTCATCCCCGGACACCAGGTCGTAGGCCGCGTTCGGGCGAGCGGCCCGCAGGGGCTCGGACTGGACGCCGGGGCCCGCGTGGGGGTGCCTTGGCTGGGCTACGCCTGCGGGACATGCCGCGCCTGCGTAACGGGCCGCGAAAATCTGTGCCACGCCGCGCAGTTTACAGGGTACCAGCGGCCCGGCGGGTTTGCCGAGTACATGACAGCCGACGCGCGGTTCTGCTTTCCGATCCCGCCGGATTATCCCGACGTCCAGGCGGCGCCGCTGCTCTGCGCGGGAGTGATCGGATACCGGGCCCTGCGCCTGGCGGGTGACGCCGGCCTGCTGGGCTTCTACGGGTTCGGGGCGTCCGCGCGCCTTCTGATCCAGGTGGCCCGGCACCAGGGACGCCGCGTCTTCGTGTTCGTACGGCCGGGCGACAGCGAAGGCCGCCGGGCCGCCCTCGAGGCCGGCGCGGCCTGGGCGGGCGACAGCGGCACATCGCCGCCGGAACCCGTGGAGGCGGCCTTGATCTTCGCGCCGGCGGGCCACCTCGTGCCCGCCGCGCTGCGCGCCACGGCCCGGGGCGGGACCGTCGTCTGCGCCGGCATCCACATGTCCACGATCCCGGCGCTGGACTATCGCGACCTCTGGCACGAACGCTGCCTGCGGTCCGTGGCCAATCTCACGCGGCGCGACGGCGAGGAGTTTCTGTCGCTGGCGCCCCGCATTCCGATCCGCCCCGTGGTCCGGCTGTTCGACCTGGATCAGGCCAATGCCGCCCTCGCGGCCATCCGCGATGGCACGCTCGACGGCAGCGCCGTGCTCGCCGTGCGCGGCCCGGCGGACTCGACGCCCAGGGCCCCGTGACGCCCTGATCGCGGCTCCCCCACCAGCCGGCCCCGTCCGTCAGCCGGACCCCCGGGTAGCGGCGCGCGTTACGGCACGCCCGGATCCGGAGCCCGGACCGGCTCCTGCTCGCGGATCATGGTCAGCAGCATTTTGAAGCGCTGCACGGCCCGCACGGCGTGCGGAACCCGCGCGGGCATGATCACCAGGTCGCCCGCCCGGGCCCGGACCGGCGTCCCGCCAATCATCAGCTCGGCCTCGCCGTCCAGCACCTGAACCACGGCGTCATAGGGCGCCGTGTGCTCGCTGAGGCCCTGGCCGGCGTCGAACGCGAACAGCGTCAGCGTCCCGGCGCGCTTGTCCACCAGGGTCTTGCTGACAACCGACCCGGCGGCATACTCCACGAACGCGGTCAAGGCGATGGCCCGCGCTTTCCATTCCACGTCGGTTTGCATGGGGTTCCCTCCCGATTGACGGTCCGGCCCGGCGCCGCGCGGCTCCTCCACCGTCACGGCGTCGGACCGTGGCCGCTCACTCCGGCTCTGGCCTTCACGACGCCATCCAGGCCCAGGATGACTTCTTCCACCTGCAGGTCTTCCCGTCCACAGAGCCGGACGGCCTCCCGGACCATGGCCGTCAACCCGCCGCAGCACGGGACTTCCATGCGCACGACGCGCACGGCCGGAATGGTCGGGTCCTTGAGAATCCCGGCCAGCTTTTCGACGTAGCCGTCGGTCCGGTCGAGCTTGGGGCAGGCCACGGCCACGCCCCGGCCGCGGAGGAACCGCCAATGGGCATCGGCGGAGGCCACCGGCGCGCAGGTGCTCAACACCAGCAGCTCGCGCCCGTGGAAGCAGGGGGCGCCGGGCTGTACGAGATGCAGTTGCACGGGCCATTGGTCCAGGTCCGGCCGGATGGCGGGGCCGCCTTCGTCCGCGCGCGGCGGGGCGGCGGCCGCCGGGCCGGGCCGGAACCGCATTCGCATGCCCGGGCATCCGCCGCCGGCGGGGGCCGGCGAACGGCCTGGCTCGCTGGCGGCTCCGCCCGGCGGCGGGTGGCGTTGCAGGGCGGCGTCGAACTGCTGCAAGCCGGCGGCTCCGCGCGCCTGTTCCACGTAGGACCGCGTGCGGTCCACATCGAAGGCCGCGGCGTCCCGCTCCACGATCGTCAGGGCGCCGGTGGGGCATTCGCCCAGGCAATCGCCAAACCCGTCGCAGTAAAAGTCGCGCACGAGCCGCGCCTTGCCGTTGACGAGCTGGAGCGCTCCCTCGGCGCAGGCCGAGACGCAGCGGCCGCACCCGTTGCAGAGCGCCTCGTCAATCTGGATGATGCGCCGCTTCATGGCGTCCCCAGGATAGCCTTCAGATCCGCCTCCGGCGTGGTGATCGGCTTGAGCTGGAACGTGTTCACCAGCACATTTACCACCGGCGGGGTCAGGCAGGCCGGGAGGCTGGGCCCGATCCGGATGTTGCGGATGCCCAGGTGCAGCAGGGTCAGCAGGATGGCCACGGCCTTCTGCTCGTACCACGACAGGATCAGGGAGAGGGGCAGGTCGTTGACGCCGCAGTGGAAGGCCTTGGCCAGGGCCACGGCGATCTGGATGGCCGAGTAGGCGTCGTTGCACTGGCCGCAATCGAGCAGGCGCGGCAGGCCGGCCACCTCGCCGAAGGGAAGCTTGTTGAACCGGAACTTGCCGCAGGCCAGCGTCAGGATCATGCAGTCCTTCGGGACGAGCCGGGCGAAGTCTGTGTAATAATTCCGGCCGGTCTTGGCGCCGTCGCAGCCGCCGATCAGGAAGAAATGCCGAATGGCCTTGCGTCGGACCGCCTCGACCACCCTCCCCGCCACGGACAGGACCGCATGGTGCCCGAATCCCACCTGGATCGTGTCGGCCGGGCCGTCTTCGGGGAACCCGTCCGCCGCGAGGGCCGCCTGGATCACCGGCTCGAAGCGGCGATCGCCGATATGCGTGACGCCGGGCCACGCCACGAGCCCGCTGGTGAAGATCCGCGCCCGATAGCCGTCCTTGGGCTTTTGAATGCAGTTCGTCGTCATGAGGATCGCGCCGGGGAAGGCGTCGAACTCGACACGCGCCGCCATAGTGGCCGGCCAGGTGCGGATACTGCTTCAGCCGGGGATACCCGTGGGCCGGCAGCATCTCGCCGTGGGTGTAGACGTTCACGCCGCGGCCCGCAGTCTGCTGCAGCAGGGCCTCGAGATCCTTGAGGTCATGCCCGGACACCAGGATGGCCTTGCCCCGGCGCGGGTGAATGCGCACCGGCGTCGGCTCGGGATGCCCGAAGGTCCCCGTGTGGGCGGCATCCAGTAGTTCCATGACCTTCAAATTGACCTCGCCGCACTTCAGGTTCATCGCCACCAGCGCGTCGAGAGTCGGGTCCGGCTGGCACAGGAACTCGAGCGCCTCCGCAACATAGGCGTGCACCGTATCGTCCTCGCGGCCGAGGATCGCCGCGTGATGGGCATAGGCCGCCATGCCTTTCAAGCCGGAAAGCAGCAACTCCTGAAGGCCCGCCCGGTCGGCGCCCAGCCGCTCCCTGCGCACCGGAATGCCGACGGCCTCAGCCTGACGGAGCAGTCCGGGAAGATCGGGCGCCAGCGGCATGAAGGCGGGCACGGGATCGGCCGTTCCAGCCATGCGCGCCGCCGACTCGACCGCCTGGCGAAGCCGGGCTAGGCGCCGCTCCGACTCCCGCAGCATGGCCTGGAGCCGCTCGGGATCGAAATTCACGTTGGTGATCGTGGTGAAGAGGGCCTCCAAGACGAACCGGTCGGCCTCGACATCGCGCACGCCGAGCGCGCGGCCCCGGTGCGCCAGGCTTCCAATCCGCCTGGCCTGCTCGACCAACAGGTCCTGCAAGGCCGCCGTGGTGGCGTCCTTGCCGCACACGCCCATGGCCGCCGCGCACCCGGTTCCCTTCGCCGTCTGTTCGCACTGATAACAGAACATGTGGTGGTCCCTCCTCGCTTAGCTGACTGCTCTCCTGTTCGTTCGATACGGCCGGTTCGGGCGCCAGCCCCTGTCCAGCAGGGTTTCGAGCGTGGTGCCCGAGAGATAGCTTATGATTTGATCGTTCAGCGCCTGGATCAGCCCCCCCAGCACGCAGGGCCGCCCGGCGCAGGTCGCGTGGCGCATCAGGCACGACACGGGAGTCAGTGGCCCCTCGAGCACCTCGAACAGGTCCTGGAGGCGGATGCGGGAGGCCGGCCGCGCCAGCCCGTACCCGCCGCGGGGCCCGCGAGTCGCGCGCACCAGCCCGGCATGCTCGAGGCGCTGGAGCACCTTGACCAGGTGCGCCGGCGACACCCTCAACTCCGCCGCCATGCGCCGGGCGGAGCACAGGACGCCGCCGCAGGCCGCCAAGTAGACTCCCGCATGCAGGGCCAGCGCCCCGCCTTCCGACAACTTGATGAGCGACGCCATGAACACCACTCCGTCTATTAAATTAATCTGGTACTTGAATACCATAATTGACGGCGACGTCAAGCGTTTTCTTTGTTTTTTTTGAGGCGCGGGCAGCCGGTCACGACGACGGCCAGGCGCGGGGCAGGTACACCAGGAAGACGGTGCCCCCGGGAGAGGCCGAGAGAAACGTGACCTTGCCGTGCAGGTAATGCTCGGCCAGCAGCTTGACGCTATAGGTTCCCAGCCCGCGATCCGGCCCCTTGGTGGAAAACGAGCGCTGAAAGATCTGGCGTTGCACGGCGTCCGGCATGACGCCCGGGTTGTGGACGCGGAAGCGCACGCCCTGTTCGTCAGCGTCGCAACCGAGGGTAATCGCGGCGCTGGCCGGCGAGGCTTCAAGGGCGTTTTTGATGAGGTTCCCAAGGATTCGCCGGAGCAGGACGGGATCGGTTTCGAGGGCCACGTCCACGGCGTCGAGCGCGATCCGGCGTTCCCCGGCGACAGGGTGATGGCGGTACAGATCGGCCACGGACTCGAGCAGCGCCCGGGTCTCGATGCGTGTCGGGCGAACCGTCAAGTCGTTGTGTTCGGCGGCGGCCAGGTCTTTCTGGGCGTTAATCTCCTCGATCAACTGGGAGGCCAGCCGCACCACCAGCGGCGAGCCGTCGGACGCCGCGGAGGCCGGCCGGGCGCGGGCATCGAGTTCAACGAACCCGCGCAATCCGACCGCCAGGTTGAGGATATCGTGGAAAAAGAGGCGCTCCAGCTTGCGGCGCCGTTTTTCATGGCTGATATCCATGATCGAGAATATGGTGTAGCAGCCTCCGCCGGCTTCGACGGGAACCGCGCTGATCCGCAAGTCCAGTGCGCCGTCGTACGCCGTGATCCGGCATTCCTCGACGGCGCGCCGCCCCTGCTGGCTGGACAGGATCGCGTTCACGGCGCCGCAGGTCTGGCAGAACCGGGTCGTGCCGCATCCGCCGGCCGTCTCGGCGGCGTGCACGCACCGCATCGCCTCGCCAGGCCGTAACCCGATCAACTGCTCCTGGGAATCGCACGCCACCAGCTCGCGCATGGCTTGGTTGGCCAGAACGATCTGGCGTTGCCGATTCAGGATCACGATGGGGGGCGGCTGGGCGTCCAGCAGGGTCTGCCACAGACCGGCGCCGGCAAACGCCATGAACTGGCGGTGCGCATCGTGCGGCGACACCCGCTCCGCCGGCGCATACGCCGTGGGCAGCCGGGTATTGTTCATGATCGTCTCCCTTAGTCGTTGAAAGCCGTGGCCTGCCTGATTTCGTCGAGCGTCGTCAGGCCCCGCAGCGCCTTTTTTATGCCATCGTAGCTCATGGTCGTGAATCCCTGCTCGCGCGCGTACTTGCGGATGTCGAGGATCGTGGCGTTGTGGGCGATGAAATCGCGAATTTCGTCGTCAATCACGAACAACTCGTGAATGGCCAGACGCCCGCGGTAGCCGATGAAGCCGCACTGCTCGCACCCCTTGGCGCGCCAACACGTCACCGGCTCCCGGCCGTCCCAGCCGGTGAACAGGTCGCCGGTTTCAGCGGGTGTCAGGGCCACAGACTCCTTGCAGTGGTCGCAGAGCCTGCGGACGAGGCGCTGGGCCATGACGCCGATGATCGAGGGCGCCACCAGGAACGGCTCCACGCCGATCTGGATCAGGCGCGTGATGGCCTGCAGGGCGTTGTTGGTGTGCATGGTGGTCAGGACCAGGTGTCCGGTCAGCGCGGCCTGGGCCGCGATCTTGGCCGTCTCGGCATCCCGGATTTCGCCCACCAGGATGACATCGGGATCCTGGCGCAGGAACGCGCGCAGGGCGGAGGCGAACGTCACGCCCGCCTGCGGGTTTACCTGCACCTGGTTGATCCCGGCGAGCCGGTACTCGACGGGGTCCTCGATGGTCACGATGTTGACATCCTTGCGGTTCAGGTCCTTCAAGGCGGCGTAGAGCGTGGTGGTTTTGCCGGAGCCCGTGGGGCCGGTGACGAAGAACACGCCGTTGGGCGCCTCGATGATCCGGCGGATACCCGCCAGGATGGACGTCGAAAAGTTCAGATCATCGAGGCTTGGCACGGCGGAAAACTGGTTCTGCCCGAGCAACCGCATGACCAGCTTCTCGCCGTAAATGGTGGGGATACTCGAGAACCGGAATTCGAGCGCGCGGTCCGGCAGGGCCAGCGTGATGCGTCCGTCCTGGGGCCGGCGCCGGTCGCCGATATCGGCACCGGCCAGAATCTTGACCACGTTCGAGAGTGACGGGAAGAGCGACATCGGCAGGCGAAGGCAGGGCTGCAGTGCGCCGTCGATGCGCAGCCGGATGACGACGCCGCCCTCGGTCGGCTCGATGTGGACATCGCTGGCGCTCTGCTTGAGGGCCAGGAGGAAGAGGCCGCGCGCGAACTCGGCCATGGACTGTTCCTCGGCGTGGCGCTCGAGGGCGGCGTGCTCGCGGCCGGCGCCGGCCTGCTCGCCAGGGACAAGTTCATGGAGGGCCTGCGCGGAGAGCCGTGCGATTTCGAGGGCGGCGAGGATGTGGTCCGGGAAGGCAAACACCGTGCTCGGGATTGCGCCGAGATAGCCTTCCAGCCGGTCCAGTACGGTTTGATCCAGGGGGTCAGCCATGGCCACGGTCACCACCTCGTTGAGCGCGTAGAGCGGGATCAGGCGGTGCTGCCCGGCGAAGTCCCGGGGCAACTTGTCCAGGAGCGCGTACTGAATGATGCTGCGCGTGGGGTCGACGTACGCCATCTGCATGGAATCGCCCCACAGCTTGCCGATCGTTTCCTTGAGCGCCGCGCGCTGCTCGGCCAGGTAGAGCATGGCCGCCAAGTCGTCGCCGCCGAACTGGGCGTTCAGGACGGCCTGCTCCGCGGGCGTGATGACCTGCCGGGCTAGGGCCAGTTCCCAGAATCGAGGGTTGGATACCGCGCGGTGCGTAGGCGCAGGCGCGGATAGCCCGGCCGCCGGACCGGCGCCGGCGGCGCCTGAAAAGGCGGCGCGAATATGGGGGGCGGCGGCCGGCGCGGCGGGCGCGGCGGGCGCGCTCCGGGACAGGCGCAGGACCAGCCACGCCAGCAGCGCCGCCACAATGATTCCAACGGACATGTGGATCGCGGCCGGGAATCCCGGCCCGCGCCGGGGCGCCGACGCCCGGGAAGGCTCGTCCCGAACGGGCGCGGGGCGGGGCGGGTTCAGCGGGCGGGCCATTTCGGCGCGCGCGGCCTCCTCGGCGGCGCGCTGCCTGAGCGTCCAAGAGGCATCCGGCGCCGGAGCGCCGGCCGTCGGAACGGCCTCCGGCGATTCCGGCTCCGCCACCGGCCCCAGGGCCGGAGTCCGCGGGCCCGCGGCCAGGAGCAGTGCCAGGACCAACCCGGCGATCCATGCGGCTCTATTCGTCATTGATGGATTTCCCTCCAGCCGATGGTGACCGGCGGCTGGTCGCTCTCCGACACGGCCACGAGGTGCGTGGTCACGCGGTCACGGGACGCGGTCCCCAAGCGGATATCCCAGTTCAGCGTAAAGGACCCATAGAAATTTCCCAACTCGGCGCGAGCCGCCATCGCGCCGTTCAGCAGCGTGTTGCCCCCGGGAGCGCTGGACCCCCAGTTGCCGATGATCGCATGATTGCTGAACAGCGCCGCCTCGATGCGCGGCACGTTGTTCGGATCGCTGACGGCCCGGATGGCGGCGTCGGACAGCGACGACTCGTAGTACCGGCGCGGCACGGTGTTGGTGCCCGTCCCGCTCAGCCGGCGTCCCCCATGGGCTTCCTGAACGAAAAAGCGGCCGTCAAAATGATACCCGTTGGCCGGATCGGCATCGCTGTCATACCCCAGGGAGGCATCCGATGCCTCCACGGCATAGGATTGGATCACGGTCGGATCGGCCAGGATGTTCCAGACGCGGTTCGACCACTCGGCGGACGCATAGTTGCCCACCACAATGTTGCCCTTGGCCGCCATAATCAGCAAATCGCGCGCCGCATTGGAGGACGCCGTGGCCGCCGGATTCGAGTCGGGCTTCGGCCAGGCCGGCGGATTGACGTAGGACAGATCCCCCACGATATGCAGATTGCGCCCGGCGTAAATTGTCCCCTGCCCGCTCACCCGGCCGCGCAGGACCACGTCGCCCCGGACCACCACGGGGCCCCGCAAGACGATGGGCGA
The DNA here is from genome assembly GCA_964624095.1 of uncultured Verrucomicrobiota bacterium. Lineage (GTDB taxonomy): Bacteria > Verrucomicrobiota > Kiritimatiellia > JAAZAB01 > JAAZAB01 > CAZEVX01. The sequence continues at coordinate 10,175 of CAZUYI010000056.1, forward strand.
GACGGTCCCGTCCAGCACCAGGCACCCGTCATCCGCCGTTCCCGTGAGTCCGTCCGGCCCGGGTCCTTCATACACGCGCTCGACGACGATCCCGCCAAGGGTCAGCCGGCCGTTGGCTGCGGCCGCCACGAAGTCGAGATCGCCGATCAGGGGCATCCGCACGAGCGGGGCCTTGACGGTTCGGTTGGCGCCAGGATCGTATCCCATCGGCCAGGCGATCCCGTTGGCGCCGGTCGGATCACTGGGCCGGGCGGCAGGGCCGGTGTTAACGGGATTCCAGTAGTCTGCCAGGGACAAGGAACGCCGCGATCCGTTGATGACACCGGCGGCATAGACATCGCCGTTGATTCTCGGCCCGTCGCGAAGCCGCAGGTTGCCGTTAACCCGCACATCGCCGTTGAGCAACGTCGAAGCCCCGGCCACGAGCCCGTTGTGATAGACAAA
>CAZUYI010000057.1:0-10606 GCA_964624095.1 uncultured Verrucomicrobiota bacterium
GTCAATGCCCGGGACGCCATGCCGCGGGGCGGGCAGCTCTCGATCGAGACCCGTGTGCAGCCTATTGACGACATCTACGGCGCGCTCCACCCCGACGTTGCGCCCGGCCGGTACGTGCTGCTCCAGATCAGCGATACGGGCCACGGCATGCCGCCCGAGGTGCTCGACCGGCTGTTCGAACCGTTTTTCACCACCAAGCCGCAGGGCAAGGGAACCGGGCTGGGCCTGATGACCACCTACGGGATCGTCAAGCAGTTCGGCGGCCACATCTCGGTCTACTCGGAACTCAACCGGGGCACGACCTTCAAGCTGCTGTTCCCGGACGCCGCCGCGGCGCCGGCCGGCGCCGCAACCCTGCTGCGCGGCACGGAAACCATCCTGGTGGTGGACGACGAACGCGCCATCGTGGCCATGGTCTCCGAGATTCTCGGCAGACTGGGCTACCGCATCCTGCCCGCGCACAACGGCCGCGAGGCCCTGGCCCTCAGCGACCAGACCCCGCAGCCGATTGACCTCGTGCTGACGGACATCATCATGCCGGACCTGAACGGCACCGACCTGGTGCGCCGGCTGCGGCAACGGCGCCCGGGCTTGAAAGCGCTGTTCATGTCCGGCTACGCCACCAGTGCCGCCGTGCGCATCGGCGTGCTCAAGCCGGACACCGCCTTCCTGCAGAAACCGTTCACCTCGGAAACGCTCACGCACTGCCTCCGCACGGTGCTGGACGTGGGCGCCCGCGAACCCGCCGCGCCCGGAGGTCGCGCCCCATGAAATCAGAACGCGCCGTGGATGCCCTGCTGGGCGGACTGGACCACGAAGGCCTGACGTTCGACGATGTCTCCCTCGTGCCCCGCCACGCCGACTTTCTCCCCAAGGACGCCGACATCGCCAGCCGCCTGACCGCCCGCACCACCGTGACCCTCCCGTTCGTCAGCGCGGCCATGGACACGGTGACCGAAAGCCGCATGGCCATCGCCATGGCGCTGCTCGGCGGCATCGGCATCATTCACAAGAACCTTGACGCGGCCCAGCAGGGCCGCGAGGTGGACGCGGTCAAACACCACCTCAACGGGCTGATCCGCGACCCGGTGACCTTCCGGGACACCGACACCCTGCGCCAGGTCAAGGCCCGCAAGGCCGAAAAAGGCTACAGTTTCTCGGGGTTCCCGATTCTCGACGCCGAGGACCGGCTCGTCGGCATGCTCTCGGCGGCCGACATGAAGTTCGCGCACGATCCCGACGCCCGCGTGGCCGACATCATGACCGCGCCCGTCATCAGCGCGCCGCCGGACACCTCGCTGCCGGACGCCTACCGCCTCATGAAGCGCAACAAGATCGGCAAGCTGCCCCTCGTGGACGCCGGGCGGCTGGTGGGGCTCTACAGTTTTTCGGACGTGAGCACGCTGATCGAGAATGCCCAACCGCTGTTCAACCGCGACGCCCGGCATCGGCTTCGGGTCGGCGCCGCGGTGGGCGTCCATGACCGCGAGCGCGTCAAGATCCTGGCGGAGAAGGAGGCCGACGTGCTGGTGATTGACACGGCGCACGGGGACAGCCGGGGCGTCATCGAGATGTGCCGCTGGATCAAGCGCCAGTACCCGGCCCTGGACGTCGTGGCCGGCAATATTGCCACCGGCGAAGCCGCCGAATCCCTGCTTGCGGCCGGCGCGGATGCCGTCAAGGTCGGGATCGGCCCCGGCTCGATCTGCACCACGCGCGTGGTGGCCGGCGTCGGCATTCCCCAGATTTCGGCCATTTACCGCTGCGCCCGGTCCTTGCGGGGCCGCATTCCGATCATCGCCGACGGCGGGATCCGCTACTCGGGCGACGTCGCCAAGGCCATCGCCGCCGGCGCCGACACGGTCATGATGGGCTCGGTCCTGGCCGGCACCCAGGAGAGCCCGGGCGAAAAGATCATTCATCAGGGCCGGCAGTACGTGGTCTACCGGGGCATGGGCAGCCTGGCGGCCATGAAGATGGGCGCCGGCAGCCGCGAGCGCTACAGCCAGGCCGATCTGCCCGACGACGAACTGGTGCCCCAGGGCATCGAAGGCATCGTGCCGTTTTCCGGCACGCTCGAAAAAGTCATCACCCAGTATGCCGGCGGCTTGCGGGCGGCGCTGGGCTACACGGGCTGCCGCACGGTGGCCGACCTGCAGCGCCGGGGCGAACTGGTGCGCGTCTCGGCGGCCGGCGTGCGGGAAGCGCACGCCCACGACGTCAAGATCATCAAGGAAGCCCCGAACTACAGCGGCCCGGCCTGAGCCCTCCTCCGCCGGCCCGGTGGCCGGGCGCGGTCGCCGCACACGCAGTCCGAGCCCGTTTCCCGCACTCGACTCGTTCGCGTTCGGGGTCCGGCGCCTTGCGCCATGCAGTCGCGGGCGGGGTGCGATAGCCACGGCTCCCGGGCCGGCGCCCTCGTTGCCCGTTCGCGTCCCGCGCCCTCGTCAACCGGCCGTTCCGCGTTCCGCGGAACGGCTAGAAGGCCCCGAAGAAGATGCTCGAAAAGGTGACAATCGGGGCGGTCTCGCGCACGTCGTCCACCGTGGCCCGGAGATCGCTGATGAGCTGGCGGGCATCCTGGTACAGGCCCGGGTCGTTCACCAGCAGGCCGAGCGTGCCCTCGCCGCGGTTGATCTTGGCGGCGATGGCATCGAGGTTCGTGACGGCACCCTCGAGGTGGCCCAGCAGGCCGCGGTCCGTGACGGCGCTCCTCAGCTCGCTCACCACCGCGTGGGCCTCGTCGTACAGGCCGGCATCCTGGATCAGCTTGCCCAGTGTGCCTTTGCCGGCCGCGATGCTCGCCGTGATCTGCTTGAGGTCGGCCGCCACGTCGGACACCAGCGCGATCACGTCGCGCGGCGGGACGCCCAGTACCGGCGCGTCGGGCGGCAGCGGCGCCCCGCCTCCGGGCCCTTCCTCGATCTGCAGGTAGCGCCCGCCGAGCACCGACGAGTACACGACGTCCACGCGGTAGCCTTCCCGCAGCCGCGCCGGCCGCTGCAGCGAGGCGCTCACACGGACCCCGTCGTCCAGCAGCGTCATGCGCTTGACCTTGCCCACGGTCATGCCGCGCATGACGACGTTGTCGCCCTCGCGCAGCCCCATGACATCGGCGAAGACGACGTCGAAGGGATAGGCGGCGGTAAAGATGTTCTCGCGGCTCAGCACGATGGTAAACACCGCCAGGCCCAGCAGCACGAGGAACATAAACGTGCCTACCAGCACTTCCACGGCCACATCCTGCAGCTTAGTGCGTTTCATGCTCCGTCCTTTCCCAGCGGCCGCGCCGGGTGATGTATTGCGCGTCCAGAAACCGTTTCACCACCTCGTTCCGCGACCGGATGAAGGCCTCGGGCGCGGACACCTCCAACAGGCGCCCTTCGTAGATCATGGCGATCCGCGTGCCGATGGCCAGCGCGCTGAACAGGTCGTGGGTGACCACCACGCTGGTGACGCGAAGCGTCGTGCGCATGCGGTCCATGAGCTGGTCAATGGCCCGGGAGGTGACCGGATCCAGCCCGGAAGTCGGCTCGTCGTACAGGATGATCTCCGGCCGCGTCACGATGGCGCGGGCCAGACCGACGCGCTTGCGCATGCCGCCCGACAGCTCCGACGGCATGGCATCCTGCACGCCGTCGAGGGCCACCTGGGCCAGCGTCTCGCGCACCCGCTGCCCGATGGCCGGCTCGTCGAGCAACGTCTTCTCGCGGAGCGGCAGGGCCACGTTGTCGAATACCGACAGCCACTCGAGCAGGGCGCCGCCCTGGAACAGCATCCCAAACCGCTCGCGCAGCCGGACCAGGTCGGACCCGGCGGCCTCGCTGATCGCCTCGCCGCCCACCCGCACGGTGCCGGCGTCGGGCGTGAGCAGCCGGATCATGTGCTTGAGCGTGACGCTCTTGCCGGCCCCGGAAAAGCCGACGATCACGAACGTCTCGCCGCGTTCGACGTGGAAGGTGACGGCGTCGAGCACCTTGCGCTCGCCGAAATACTTGGTGACCTGTTCGAACCGGATCATACGTAAAAGAGCCTCGTCAGCATGTAGCCCACCACCAGGACGGACAGGAAGGAAAGGATGACGCTGCGTCGCGTGGCGCGCCCGACCCCGACGGCCCCCTCGGTCGTGGCGAAGCCCTGGTGGCAGCAGATGGTGGTGATCAGGATCCCGAAGACCACGGCCTTGAACAGGCCGACATACAGGTCGCGGTTTTCCGCCCAGCGCGTGGCGTTGTCGAAGTACGCGTCCAGGGAGACTCCGAGCTGGGTATAGCCCACCAGCGCCCCGCCGGAAACGCCCAGCATGCAGGCGTAGAAGGTCAAGAGCGGCGTCATGACGATCATGGCCGCCAGGCGGGGCATGACCAGGAAGCGGATGGGCGAAATGGACATGACCTCGAGGGCGGCGATTTCCTCGGAAACGGTCATCGTGCCGAGTTCGGCCGCCATGGCCGAGCCGACGCTGGCGGAGAGGATGAGGGCGGTCATGAACGGCCCCATCTCGCGCAGCATGGAAATCATGACGGCCGCGCCGATATTCACTTCCTGGCCCACCTTCCGGAGTTCCAGGCCGGTCTGCAGGGCCAGGATCATGCCCGTGAACATCGCCACGATGGTGATCACGCCCAGGCTCTTGATGCCGGTCACGTAGAGCTGCTGCATGACCAGGGGCCGCGCGCGCCGGCCGAGCGCTCCGCGCAGGCTGAACACGGCGTCGCGTAGCATGAGCAGGGCCCAGCCGGCCTGGCGGCAGGTTCCGAGCACGGAGCGGCCCAGCCGCGCCCGCCAGTTGACGGGCGGCGGCCTGAACTCGGGTTCGCGCGTCACGATGGTCATGTCGGTGGCCCCATGCGGATTACCAGCGCCAGAGGTAGCCTAGTCGAACCGTGCGCCGGGCGCCAGCCCGTTCGCACGCCACCAGTCCCTTGAGCACCGACCAGGACGTCGTTCCGTCCGCCGCGCGGTCCACGCTCACGAGCGGGAACAGGGAGACATGCCGCTCGCCGGAATCGGAACGGCGCCAGCGGGCGAGCCCCCAGAGGAGTTCGTCCTCCCGGACCGACCCCCGGGCCGTGTGCTCATAGAAGGTCCAGAGCGCGGCGTAGTTCCGCTCGACGGGTTCGTAGTCCATGAAGGGGAACAGGCTGAGCGCGCGCAACCGGGTGCGGCCGCCCTCGCGGGCGTACGAGAACAGGGGCCACACCTTGAGCGTCTGGGCGGTCGTGCGCCAGGCCGCCGCGCCGCCGTCGGGATCCGTCTCGAGCCGGCGTTCGCGCGTGGCATGGAGCACCGGGATCAGCATCGCGCGCGTGCGCTCCTCGCGCTCGGAAAAGCGCCGCGCCTGCCGGTAGAGCGGCCAGGCCACGAACATCGAGTCGTTCCCCTCCATCGCCTTGCGCCCCCAGACCGGCCAGAAATACAGGCGGTTCACCGGCCCCTTGCTCCACTGGAACAGCGGCCAGGGGCAGTGGACGTCGCGCGTGCGGGCGCCATTCGAGAAGCGGATGAGCGGCGGCAGCGCCATCCAGGTCTCCTGGTCCGCCAGGGTCCAGTGGCCCATCACGGGAAACAGGATGTAGCCGCCGCCGGACGCGCCCGGGGTGCGGGACCGGGCCGAGGTCCAGACGGGCCAGAGCACAAAGCGTTTTTCGATGTCCAGGCGAAATCGCGTATACCCGTATACCGGGAAGACGCGGAACCGCTCGTGCCCGCCGCCGGCGGTCCGTGAAAACACCGGCCAGAGCCAGTCCCGCGTGACGACCTCGTTGACGCGGCTGTTCATCATGAGCGGGAACAGCGCGAACGCGATCTCGTCGCGCCCGAGGAACTCGCGGATCGTGCCGCCGAGCGGAAACAGGGCCAGGTAGCCCTGGCCGCCCGCATCGCGGCCCTGGAAGTACACGGGAAAGACCATGAACTTGTACCGGCCGCCCGCCCGGGCCAGGTCGTAGTTCTCGCCGCGCATCAGCACGCAGGCGCTCCAGAACGCCTCGCGCGCCATCCGCTCGCGGGTCCACAGCGGCCACACGACATCCGATTCGCAGCGGTCGGAGACGGGATCCCGAACCGTGCTGGTCAGCGGACGCGCCGCCCAGTACACCTCGCCGGTCGGCCCGGTGCGGCGCTCGAACAGCGGGCCGAGGGCCCGCCAGCGCGCGCGTCCGAACACGTCGGTGTCCCGCGCCACGAGCGGCGCGAAATCGAATTCGGCCGCGCGCAGCCCCGCCCCCGAGGCGAGGCCAAGACACGCGGCCAGCAACCAGCCATGGCGGCACGGATTCATGGGATGAGTCTATCAGAGCGCGCGGCGCCTGGCCAGCGCAGCGTGCCGCTTTCGAGACGGCCGGGATCAGCCCCGCGTCCGGCCGGGGCAGGCGGTCCGGGCTTTCCAGGCCGCCTGGAGTTCGAGCGCGGCCAGTTGCAGGCCCCACCCGGCCAGGACCGCCGCGGCACCGACCAGGAAGATCGCGCGGTCGTCCCCGGCCCGCCGCATGCCCCAGTCGGCCGCCAGCAATCCCAGCACAGAGCCCAACCCGACGAGGAACTCGTTGATGCCCGTATTGAGCGCGCGGCGCCCGGAATTGCTGGCGTAATAGACCGAGCCGAAATAGACAAAGCCCGCATAGAAGCCCAGACACCCCAGCCCGGCGAAATACATCCAGAGCGTCGGCCAGCGCCAGAGGGCGACGAAGACCAGGGCCGCGCCCACGTGTGCCGCGGCGATCGGGGTCCGGCGATAGAGGACGTCGCGGAAGCGGCTCATCCAGCAGCCGAACCCCGCCTGCACGGCCATGTGCGCGAACAGCATGGCGCCCATCAACCGGGCCGACACCCCCGCCCGCGCGGCGATGGCCGGCAGGAGGGTGAGCAGCGGGCGCTGGGCGAACATGACGGTCAGGATCATGAGCCACCCGACCGCCAGGTAGGCCGGGTCCACCGGCCGCGCCCGCTCGGAGCCTTGCTCGACATGTTCCTCGGCGGAGGCCGCGTCCAGCGGCCGGGGCCGATAGCGGGCCAGGACGAGCAGCATCCCGGCGCCCAGCAGCACGGCCAGCAGGGCGATGAGCGGCAGCCCCAGCGCATAGACCAGGCCGGAGGTCAGGGGGCCGAACCCGCACCCGAGGCTCCAGGCGAGGGTGTACCAACCGATGGAGCGGGCCAACCCGCCGGGCGCCGACTCGGCGCGCATGAAGGCCTGGAACGCGTTGAAGAAGAGCGCCTGCCCCACCCCGAGCCCGGTCATGCCGATGGCCAGCGCCCAGAAGGACTGCGCCAGCAGGCCCTGCACCCCGAACGCCACCGGCATCACGATGCCCGTCAAGAGCAGGGCACGCGCGTTGCGGCGCGTCACGACCCAGCCCAACCCCAGGCTGGCCAGCATGTAGACGCCCTGGAACAGGCCGCCCAGCCGGGCGCAGTCGCGCGTGCTCACGCCGCGCTGGCCGGCCGCGTACATGACGGCAAACAGGACCAGGAACACCAGCCACTCGACCAGCAGCGGGGCCCCGTTGACGCGCCAGTTCAGGCGCTTGAGATCGAGGGAGGGCCAGGCCATGAAACACCTCTCCGGCCGGAGGCCGCGGCATCCGTCCGCGCGCGGACCGCCAACCGGCTCTGCACCGTTCACGGCCCGGGCGACACCGGCACGCACTCGCCGAGCCCTGCACGGATCACGGCGTCTATGACCCGGAGCAACTCGTCGAACAAGGCCTTGCCCAGCGCGGGCGTCGCGTGCTCCTGGAGGTCCCGCAAGTGGCGGTCGGAATCGGGATCCTTGCCGTCCCGCATGTACTTGGTGGTCTGGGAGGCATAGGGCGCGGTGAGCACGTCAAACGTCCGCGACAGGTCCACCTGCTCGGGCCGCAGGTGCATCATCAGGGCCGTCTCGATGATGCCCGAATGCGCCATGGCGCGCGGCCAGCGCCGGATGCACTCCTGGAAGAGCGGCGTCGGCTTGAGCAGTTCGGGCCAGTGGAGGGTCAGCAGCCGCATGCCGCCGACGGCGCCCCCGTGCTCCCGGCCGAAGGCGGCGAGGGCCGTGATTTCCGGCCCGTGCCCGCCGAGAGTCACGCAGGCCTTGAACCCGATCCGCGCCATGCCCTCGAAGACTTCCTCGTAGATCTGGCGGCAGAGCTCGCAGCTCACGATCATGCTCGGCGGATAGAGCGCGGGCTTGGCGCGAATCTGGTCGCGCGTGAGCGCCGGAGCGCCGCCCTGCCCGAAGGGCACCTGCGGGAACACGATCCCGCCGATGCGCTCCGCCAGCGCCAGAGCCAGCTCGTACATCGGAACCATGTCCACGGCCAGGGCGTTGTGCGACCCGTGATCCTCGATCGGCGCGCTCGTGAAATAGGCCAGCGGGCAGCGGGCCAGTTCCTCGAAAAACTCGGCCATGAACAGTTCTTCCCACTTGTGCGTATGGCGGCTCATACTGAAGACTCCTCCTATGCCCCGGTTGGCCCCGCTTCGCGCGGCGACCACGGCGGGCCGGGCGGCATGCTACCAGTGCCCGCCGGCATGTCAAGCGTGTATCCGACAGTGCAACGCGCGATGTGGGTCCGGCCTTGCCGGTTGCCGCGCGATCGGCTAGGGTGATGTGGAGTTTGCCCGGCCCGGGTGTTCGGAGGACTGCCGCGTGTTTGGATTGTTTTCCAGGAAGAAAACGCCGCCGCTGGACCGGTCGCAGTCGCTGAACAGCGTGCCGGTGGTCAACCAGGGCGTTTCCGCCGCGGAGTCGGACGGCCGCCTGGTGCTCACCATCCGCCTGCACCGGCGGCCCGGGCTGCTGGGCCGGTTCCAGCCGCCCGTGATGGAGCGCACCGTCAAACTGGACGAACTGGGCAGCTGTGTCTTCCGGCTGATTGACAACCAGCGCAGCACGCACGAGATTGCCCTGGCGTTTGCGGCGCGCTACGGGCTTAACCGGCGCGAGGCGGTGCTGAGCACGGTGGAGTTTCTCAAGGCGCTCGTGCGGCGGGGCGCCCTTTCGATTGCCGTGCGCTGAGCCGGCCCGCCGAGGCCGCGGCAGCCTGTTCCCGGCGCCGGAGCCGGGATAGAAGCCGGTATGCGTGCCGCGCTACAGGTCCTCGATGCTGCGGATGAGGTCGTCTACGACCTGCCGGTCCGTCTTGGGGTTGAAAAACATCGCTTTCCAGGCGGGCGTCGGCGCGCCGTGCGGCGCGTAGCCGGTGGACTGGGTGAAGCTGAGCCGCGCGTCGCGCGCGGGATCCATGGCGGCGGCGCGCTTGTCAAACAGGCGCCGGATTTCCGCGACGTAGCGCCGGGCATCCGCCGGGTCCAGTTCGCCCTGCTCCCATTGCGCGTAGAGCCGCTTGGCATCGCGCCCCTTGGGCAAGACCCACCAGACCACGCTGGGCCCCACGCAGTCCGGGTTCAGGACCACGCAGTAGTCGAGGGCTGACAGCCGCTGCCGGGCATACTCGCTGATTTCGAGGCCATGAGCCAGCAGCCGCTGGTAGCCGATCAGGCCGATGCCGTCCAGGCTGGCCATGACCGAATACGGGCCGATGGCCGGGCGCGAGCACTCGAGGGTGAACAGCGCCGGGTCGCGCCGGTATTCCGCCTCGGCGAAATAGGGCAGATCGTCCTTGGAGCGCGCCAGGTATTTCAGGTCGTCGCGCCGGTTGACGATGAAGGCGCTCGAGGGGTAATGGCCCCACCCCATTTTGTGGAAGTCAATCGTCACCGAATCGGCGTGGCTCAACGCCCGGGCGTGCCGGACCGCCTGCTTCAGGCGGTTCAGCACGGCTTCTTCGAGCCGGAACGGATTGGCCGTGAAGTCGTACTCGTTGAAGAAACACAGCGTCCACCCGACGGCCGCATCCACGTGCAGGTAGGGCACGGGCATCTGGTACCGGGCGGCCTTCTGTTCGAGGATGCGGCGGATGCCTTCCAGGTCGTCCACGCCGAAGGCGTCCGTGCTGCCGAAGGTCGCCACCAGGAAGGCCACGCGGATCGAGCGTCGGTACAGGTCGTCGAGCACGGCGGGCAGCAGGTCAATCCGCATGGCGCAGGAGCGGTCAACGGGCACGGCGACGAGCTGTTCCGTGCCGATGCCCAGCCAGCCGGCGAGGGTCTTGTTTGAATAGTGGGCGGCTTCCGAGACCACGCCGGCCAAGGCCTGGCCCCGCAGGCCTTTCTGCATGGCCTGCGGGCACACCTTCTCGATGCCGATCTTGCCGCCGTACAGATTCGAGATCGTGCCGCCCATGGTGAAAAAGCCCCACGGCGAGTCGGTGTGGTAAAAGATCAGGTTGGCCAGCGAGGTGACCGCCTTGATTTCCAATTCGTTGGAGCGCTGGCTGTAGGTATCCACGCACAGGTTTGGATTCTTGAGCAGGCAGGCCAGGGCGCCGATCAGCGAGGCGTAATTGGCCGGCCCCTTGACGTTCTCGAGGTGCAGCTTCGAGTACCAGCCGTCCGTGCCCCAGAAAAACGGGAAGATGGCGTCGCGCGCGTCTTTCAGGTTGCCCGGGAGCGTGTGGATCTCCGGGTTCGCCTGGGCGGTGTCGTAATTGTCGGCCATGGCCACGCCCGGCGGCAGGCTCTCTTCGGCCGCCATGGCGTCCAGGAGCTCGCCGAAGAT
>CAZUYI010000058.1:0-4589 GCA_964624095.1 uncultured Verrucomicrobiota bacterium
GGATTGGGACCGGCAGTTCAACACGCCGCGGTTTTACGATCAGTTTCCGGGCATCAGTTATGAACTGGCGCAGTGGCTGGCCGACCGGGAGGTCGGCCTGGTGGGCGTCCAGACGCCCGCCATTCACGCCACGGAGTATGTGCGGGTGCACAAGGCGTTGCTCGGACGCGAGGTCGTCATTGTGGAGGCCCTGGCCCACATGGATCAGCTTCGCGCCCGCGAGGTCCAGTTTATCGCCCTGCCGCTCCGCATCCGGGGCGGCGACGGCTCGCCGGTTCGCGCCCTTGCGATCGAGGAAGAATGACGGATCGGATGCGCGACGCCGGGCGCGGACGCGCGCAGGGAGGCAGGCCCGGAACTGGAGTGGAGGTGTCACTGATGAGCGCTACTGTCACGCCGCGTGCGGCGGCCATATCCGCGCGCATTAATCCCGAGCGCTTGAAACAGATCACGTTGGACCTGCTGCGCCTGCCGAGCCCGCCGGGCCGGGAACGCGCGGTGGCCGACTATTACGCGGATGTATTGCGGCAGATCCCCGGCCTGGCGGTCACGATGGACCGCGAGTTTCCGGACAGTCCAAGCGTCGTCGCGCGTCTGCCCGGCCGCGACGCGGCGCCCGTCCTGCAACTGGACGGGCACATGGACACCATTGCGCCGCCGGGGCCGCCGATCCGCTTCGAGAACGGCTTCATTTACGGCCGCGGCGCGCTGGACATGAAAGCCTCCCTGGTCTCGCTCGCGGAGGCGATCCGGGTGCTGGTCGAGTCCGGCACCCGGCTGAACGGCTCGCTCCTGCTGACCGCCCACGGCCTGCACGAGAGCGGCACGAATGAGACCCTCGAGTCGTTGATTCGCAAGGGCGTACATGGCGACGCCGCGATTGTGGCGGAACTGGGGATGGACGCGTTGCCGATCGCCGGGCTGGGCCTGGCGATTTTCGAGGCCCGCTTGACCCGCGGGGGCGACGTCGTGCACGAGCAGAGTGCCAAGCCGGGCACGCCGAATCCCCTGCTGGCCGGCTGCCAGTTGGTGCGGCGGCTCCAGGAAAAAAACAAGGAGCTGGCGTCCGTCCAGATCCCGTACCTGGGCGTCGAATCGGTGTTTGTCGGCACCTTCCAGTGCGGCGACTATTTCAACCGGGTGCCGACGGAATGCGTGCTGGCTGGAAGCCGCCGCTACGGGCCGGATCGCACCTACGCGGACATCGAGGCCGAGTTCGAGGCGCTGGCCCGGCGGATGGAACGGGAGACGGGCGTGAACACGGCATTCAGCCTGCGCGGCAACGGCCTGGGGAGTTTCCGGTTACAGGAAGACGAGCGCATTGTCCGGGTGATCCGGGCGGCCCATGCGGCCGTGAGCGGCCAGGCCCTCGGGTTGACCGGCACCCGCACCACGGGGAACGTTTCGAACTTCGTCAATTCGGCCGGAATCCCGGCGGTCTATTACGGCCCGCCCGGCACCAGCGCGCATGCGGCGGACGAACACGTGGAGTTGAAGGAGCTGGTGCGGGTGACGAAGGTCTACGTGCACGCGATCCTTGATTTCCTGGGGTATCAGTAGGACGGCGGACCGGCGGGCGAAGACCGTTGGTCGCCTGGACCCGGACGGGGAAGGAGGAGAATGGCCATGAAGCTCCGGAACAAGAACGCGCTGGTGACGGGCGCCGCGGGGCGCAGGAGCATTGGCCGCGCGATTGTCCGCGCGTTCGCTCGCGAGGGCGCCGACGTGGCCATCGCCGATATCAACGAGCGCGGCGCGCGGGAACTGGCCGCCGAGGTGCGGCGGAGTCGCCGCAACAGTCTCGCCCTGGCATGCGATGTGGCCAATCGGGAGGACATTGACCGGACGGTCCGGGCGGTCCTGGCGGCCTGGGGCCGCATTGACATCCTGGTCAATGCCGCCGGCATCACCGTTCCGGCCATGTTTCTGGAGGTGACGCCGGCGGCCTTTGAAAAAATCTGGCGCGTGAACATGGCCGGCACGTTTTTCATGAGCCAGCAGGTGGCGCGCCACATGGTGGCGCGAGTGCGCGGCCGCCGCGTCAAGCCCGGCGGCCCGGCCACCGGCAAGATCATCAACCTGTCCTCCCTTTCCGAGCACACGGGCATTCCCGGTCAGACCGCCTATGCGCCCACGAAGGGCGGAATCGGCATGCTGACGAAATGCATGGCCGTGGAGCTGGCGCCCCACGGCATCCGCGTGAATGCCATTGGACCGGGCTTTGTCAGGACCGACATCAGCAAGGGGTATGACTCGCCCCGGGATTATCTGGAGATTGCCAAGCACATTCCGCTGAACTATTGCGCGCGGGGCTCGGACATGGCGGGCGCGGCCGTGTTCCTGGCCTCGGCCGACTCGGATTATGTCACGGGCACCACCCTGATGGTGGACGGGGGGTACGTGGCCTGCCGCATGAACCGGCCGGTGCTGGACGGGCCGTGACGCGCGCCCACCCCTTGCGCCTCGGGCCCGAACGGCCGATCACGGTCCGGGCCTGAATATCATCGTTCCGGCCGCGCCCTGTCCGAATCGGGGCGGTTCAGCCGGCGCACGCCGCCTCCCTCTCAACCGGCAAGGGCGGGTGTTTCAGCGGACCTTGCCCTTTTCGCGGCGCGTCTTGGCGATGGTTTCGGCCAGGGCGAAGGGGACCGGCTCGTAGCGCTCGAAGTGCATGACATGCCCGGCGCGTCCCTGGCTGAGGGTGCGGATGATGTTGGCGTAGCCGAACATCTCGCTCAGCGGGGCCATGGCGCTCACGACGTGGCTCTCGTGGACCCGCTCCATTTCCTCGATGCGTCCGCGCCGCTGGCAGATGGAGCCGGCGATGGCGCCGACGAATTCCTCGGGCGTCGTGACCTCGATGGACATGACCGGCTCCATCAGCACGGGCTGGCACTTGTGGAACAGTTCGCGGAAGCAGGCCCGGCCCGCCTCCTGGAAGGCCATGTCGCTGGAATCCACCTCGTGAAAGGAGCCGTCGAATACCACCGCCCGCATGTCCACCACCGGGTACCCCGCGAACGGGCCCCGGAGCATGGCCTTGATCACGCCTTTTTCCACGGCTGGAATGTATTCCGACGGGATCCGGCCGCTGCGCACCTCGTTGACGAACTCAAATCCCGATCCGGTCGGCAGCGGCTCGAGGCGCATCCACACGTGCGCGTATTGGCCGCGTCCTCCCGATTGCTTGACATGCCGGTACTGGCCTTCGGCGCCGATGGCGCCGGTCTCGCGGAACGCCACCTCCGGCTGGCCCACCGCGACCTTGACGTCGAAGTCGCGCTGCAGGCGGTCCACCAGGATTTCGAGGTGCAGTTCGCCCATGCCGGATAGGATCGTTTCCTTGGTTTCGGCGTCCAGGTTCACCAGGAACGTGGGATCCTCGTCGGCCAGCCGGTGCAGCGCCGCCAGCAGTTTCTCGCCGTCCATCCGGCTTTCCGGCTTGACGCTGATGGACATGACCGGGGCGGGAAACTCGATGGCTTCCAGCAGAATGGGCGCCGCCGGGTCGCAGATCGTGTCGCCCGTGCGCGTCCTGGCCATCCCGACGACCGCGATGATGTCGCCCGCCCCCGCCTCCTCGATTCCTTCCTGGCGGCTGGAATACATGCGGATGAGCCGGCCCACGCGCTGCGCGATCTGCTGGGTGCTGTTGAACACCGTGTCGCCGACGCGCAGCCGGCCCGAATAGATCCGGATGAACGTGAGCTTGCCGATGTGCTTGTCGGCCAGAATCTTGAAGGCTACGGCGGACAGGGGCTCCTCGTCGGAGGGCCGGCGCAGCCGGGGCGGGTCCGCCGGCGGCTCGCTGATGTCCCGCACGGGCGGCAGGTCGGCGGGCGATGGCAGGTAGTGGACGATGCCGTCGAGCAGGCGCTGGATGCCCTTGTTTTTGAAGGCGGACCCGCAAAACACCGGGACGACGGTTCGCGCGATGGTGGCCTTGCGGATGATGCCCCGGATCTCGGCTTCCGTAAGGTCGCCGGTCTCGATGTATTTCGCCAGCAATCCGTCGTCCTGCTCGGCGCATTTTTCCACCAGGTTCGCCCGCCACGTGCGGGCCTTGGCCAGCTTGTCGGCGGGGATCGGCTCCTCGCGGTAGGTCTGGCCGAGGTCGGCGTCGGCGTAATAGACGGCCTTCATCTGGATCAGGTCAATGATCCCATTGAACTGGTCCGCCTGTCCCAGCGGCACGACCATGGGCACCGCGTTGGCGCCCAGGATGCCCTGGATTTTCTTGAGCACGCTGAAAAAGTTGGCGCCCGTGCGGTCCATCTTGTTGATGAACGCGATTTTGGGGACGCCGTATTTCTCGCTCTGTTTCCAGACTTTTTCGGATTGCGGTTGAACGCCGCCTACGGCGCAGAAGAGCGCGACGGCGCCGTCGAGCACCCGCAGGCTCCGCTCCACCTCCGCCGTGAAGTCCACGTGGCCGGGCGTGTCAATGAGCGTGATCTCGTGGTTCTTCCAGGGGATCGTGGCGGCCGCCGACATGATGGTGATGCCGCGCTCGCGCTCCTGGGCCATGCTGTCCATGACCGCCTCGCCGTTGCGCGGCAGCACCGGCTGGTGCAGGACGTCGAAGAGGG
>CAZUYI010000058.1:4599-10576 GCA_964624095.1 uncultured Verrucomicrobiota bacterium
TGGACCTCGCCCACCTTGTACGTCTTCCCCGCATAGAAGAGGAGTCGCTCGCTGACGGTGGTCTTGCCGGCGTCAATGTGCGCCATAATGCCGACGTTGCGCTGGCGGGTACTATCCAGGCAGGCTGTCACGACACGTCTCCTGAGGGGGGAACGAGGGCTGCAAAAGCGGGGCACTATGACTCGTGCCCGGAGCGGATGCAAGTCTAAAAGTGGGGAATAGACTTGACGCCGTCCCTGCGGCCGCCGTAGAGTGACTTGCCGCGTGAATGGTAACCGCGCTGTGCTGGCAGGGCATTGGGACCCCTGGGACGAACAGGGCGCTGCCCGCCGCGCCGGCGTTCATGGGAATGGAGTGAGGAGACTATGGCTACCCCGTCAGACGCCGCGCGCAAGCCGGCGGCAAGTTCATCCGTGCCCAGCGGTCTCGTGTTCGATCTGGAGGGCATCGCCGTGCCGGGCCGGCGCGTGCTGTTCGAGGTGTGCCAGAAGCTGCTCAAGGAGCAGTCGGTGTCTCTTTCCCCGGTGCTGTTTGCCCGCTTCCTCCTGAACGGCGACCGGGCGAAAGGCCTGGCGCGGCTGGGCGCGTTTGCCGGGGGCAAGAGCTTTCCGGCCGATACCCTGGCGGAGAAGATCCAGGCGCAGTTCCTGCGCGAGCTGGCCAAGCCGGCGGTGTCCTTGGATCCGGCTCTCAAAGCCCTGCTCGCGGACACCGCCAAGCAGGGCCTGCGCGCCGGGGCCTTGTCCTTCCTGCCGGGCGAGGCCGCCGAGGCGCTGGTGGACCGGCTGGGGCTCAAGGAGTGCGTGACGGTCCAGGTCATGGACAGGCCTGAAGCCGGCGGGCCCACCGCCGATTGCTGGCTGGCGGCCTGCAAGCGAATCGGCGCCCACGTGCGCCGCTGCGTGGCCCTGGTCCGCGACGCCGTGGCATGCGGCTCATCCCTCGAAGCCGGCATGTACTGCATCGCGGTGCCCGATGACTTCTCCGGCCACCAGGATTTCGGCGGCGCCGATCTCGTTGCCGCCAGCCTGGCCGACGTGCGCGCCAAGGACATCCAGGCGCTGCTGAAGGCGTGCACGTTCCGTTGACATGAAGACCCAGTGTGAGTTCGCGCGCGCCGGCATCGTGACCCCCGCCATGACGGCGGCGGCCGCCGCCGAGGGGGCGGCCGCGGACCAGCTCCGGGTTGAACTGGCGGCTGGCCGGGCCGTGCTGCCCGCCAACCCGGCGCATGCCATGCTCCGGCCACTCGCGGTCGGGCGCGCCTTCCGCACCAAGGTGAACGCCAACATCGGGCGCTCGACCGAGCAGTCGGATGCCGCGGCCGAGCGGTGCAAGCTGGAGGCCGCCCTTGCTGCCGGCGCCGATTGCGTGATGGACCTGAGCGTCGGGCCGGACCTGGCGTCCCTGCGGTGCTCCCTGCTGGCCGCCTGTCCCGTCCCCTTCGGCACGGTCCCGATCTACGAGGCGCTGGCCCGGTCGGGCGGGACCGTGGAGGCCCTGGACCCCGATGCGCTCATGGCCGTCCTGGCCGAGCACGCCGGGCAGGGCGTGGATTTCATGACCCTCCATGCCGGCCTGCTCCGCGCCCACGTGCCCCTGGCACTGCGGCGCCAGGCGGGTATTGTCAGCCGCGGCGGGGCGATCCTGGCTGCCTGGATGACGGCGCGCGGGCGCGAGAATCCGCTCTACGAGCGCTGGGACGACGTGCTCGATGTCTGCCGGGCGCATGACGTGACGGTGTCGCTCGGCGACGGGCTGCGGCCGGGCTGCCTGGCGGATGCCAGCGACGCCGCGCAATTTGCCGAGCTCGAGACGCTGGGCGGGCTCGTGCGGCGTTGCCGCGAGCGGGGCGTCCAGGTCATGGTGGAAGGGCCCGGCCACGTGCCCTTCGACCAGATCCAGAGGAACGTCGAGCGCGAGCAGCGCGTGTGCCAAGGCGCCCCCTTCTACGTGCTCGGGCCGGTGGTTACCGATGTCGCCCCGGGCTACGACCACATCGTGGCCGGCATCGGCGCCACGGCGGCGGCCTATCACGGCGCGGCCTTGCTCTGCTACGTCACGCCCGCGGAGCACCTGGGGCTGCCGACCGCGGCCGATGTCCACGAGGGCCTGATGGCCTTCCGCATCGCCGCGCACGCCGCCGACGTGGCCCGCGGGCTGCCCGGCGCCCGCGCCTGGGACGACGCCATGGCCCGCGCCCGGGTCCGGTTCGACTGGCCGCGCCAGTTCGAGCTGGCCCTCGACGGGCCGCGCGCCCGCGCGCGGTTCGAGGCCGGCTCCGGCGGCGCCGCGAGCCGGGACCATTGCTCCATGTGCGGGGCGGAATTCTGCGCGATGCGCCTCTCGAACCGACTGGCCGCCGGGCTGGGCGCCGACCCGCGCGCCGCGCGCCCGCCCGCATGACGCGCCACCATGCCGGGCGAATGCCGGAGAGCATGCGGCCATGGCCGACACCACTGTCCAGAGCCTGCTCGATATCATGGCGCGCCTGCGCGCCGAGGGCGGGTGCCCCTGGGACCGCGAACAGACGCTGGACTCGCTCAAGCCGTACCTGGTCGAGGAATGCTACGAGGTCCTGGATGCCATTGACGGCGGGGATCCCGCCCGGCACGCCGACGAACTGGGCGACCTGCTGCTGCAGGTCGTGTTTCAGGCCCAGATCCGCCGCGAGCAGGGCGCCTTCGGGTTCGGGGACGTGGTCCGCCGCATCTGCGAGAAGCTCGTGCGGCGCCATCCGCATGTGTTTGCCGATGTCCGCGTGTCGGGCTCCGCCGACGTCCTGAAGAACTGGGAGGCCATCAAGACGCGCGAGCGCGCCCCGGACGCCCCCGCCGGGGAGCCGGCGTCCGTGGTCGGCGACCTGCCCCGGCACCTGCCGGCCCTGCACAAGGCCCAGCATCTCCAGAAGCGGCTGGCCCGCGTGGGCTTCGATTGGAACCGGGTCCACGAGGTGGTGGCCAAGATTGACGAGGAACTGGCCGAGGTCAAGCGGGCGCTCGCCGCCGGCGACGCCGCCCAGGTCCGCGACGAGCTGGGCGACCTGCTGTTTGCCGTGGTCAACCTGGCGCGTTTCCAGGGGCTGCATGCCGAGGACGTCCTGCGCCGCGCGGTGGACAAGTTCGCCCGCCGCGTACGCGCCGTGGAAGCCCGGGTGCGCCGCGAGGGGCGCGAGCTGGCCGACTGCTCGCTCGAAGAGCTCGATACGCACTGGAATGCCGTGAAGGCCGCGGAGCCGGCTGCCGGCGCGGCCGCGGACCCGGCTTGAGTCGCGCCGGCACGACGGATGCATGCGCCGTTCCATATTCTCTGTGTGCTCAATCCGGCCGCGGGTAGCGGCATCGCCGCGCGGCGCTGGCCGGAAGTGGCCGCCCTGCTGAAGGGGTTCGGCATCGAGTACACCCTCCTGGCGGCGGAGGACGCGGACCCGGGGGTCGAGGTGGTTCGGCGGCTCGAACGGGACGGGACCGCCCGCTATGCGGCTATCGCGGGGATCGGCGGAGACGGGACGCATGCCGCGGTCATCAACGGCCTGATGCGGTTTCAGGCCGGCCGCCCCGCGGCCGCGGACGCCCTGCCGCCCTACGCCCTGATCCCCATGGGCACCGGCAACGACATCGCCAAGTCGTTCGGGCTCACCTCGCGCGAGAATTTCTTCGTCAGCGATTTGCGCCGCGCCGTGGCCGCCATCCGCTACGGGGCCGATTACCGCATGGATCTCGGGCGCCTCGACGGGCTCTATTTCGCCGATGCGCTCACCATCGGACTGGATTCCGATATCCTGCGCGAGCATAACCGGCGCCGGAACACCATGGCGCATGTGCCCGTCATGCGCCGGCTGCTCAAGGGGCCCGTGCTGTACGCGCTGTGCGCGGGCGCCCGGTTCTGGCGGCAGCGGCCCCTTACGGCCGAGATCGAGGTGGACGGCCGGCCGTGGTACGCGGGGCCGCTCCTGAACCTGGTCATCAACAACACGCGCACGTACGGGGGCGAATTCGTGATCTGCCCCGACGCCTATGCCTCCGACGGGCTGCTCGACGTCGTGGCGTTCACGGGGCGCACGGATTATCTGGCCAAGTATTTCCTCGCGCTGCGCAACTACCCGCGCCGGATTCGGACGCTGGCGACGACGCTCAGCGCCAACGCCTCCGTGGCGCATGGGCGGCGGATCGCCGTGCGGCTGTCCCGCCCGGAAACCGTGCAGTGCGACGGCGAGGTGCTGCCCGACCGCGCGCGCGCTGACGTGGACGTGGTGCCGGGGGCGCTGCTTCTTAAAATTCCGACGGAACCCGATTGACCGAAAGGCGGCGCCCATGAACGCGCCCTGGGATCGGATGCTGGCGGCGGCCGAGGCCGAGGTGGCCGCGGTGCTCGCGGCCCTGCCTCCCGATGTCCGGCGCCGGGCGGAGGCCGTGCCGATCGTCTTCGAACGGCGCCCGGACCGGGCGCTCGTCGCGGCGGGCTTCGAGCCCGACACGCTCGGCCTCTTCGAGGGCGCCTCGGCCCTCGAGGAGCCGGAGGCCGGGCCCTGGCCGGCGCGGATCCGCCTGTTCCTCGACTGTATCTGGGAGGAGGCGGAAGGCCGCGAGCGCCGGTTCCGGCGCGAATTGCGCACGACGCTGCTGCACGAGATCGGCCACGCGCTCGGCTGGGAGGAAGCCGATCTCGAGGCCCGCGGGTTGGAGTGACGGAACGCCGCCGGGCGGGACAGGGCGCGCCGGGCTTCGGGGCGCGCACAGGGAAAGGAACAGGCCGTGCAGATCGAGCAGGGGACCGTCGGCCGGGTCTGGATGCTGCGCCTCGAGGATGGCGAGCGGCTGCCCGATCCCATCGAGGCTTTCGCACGGCGGCGCCGGATACGCGCCGCGCTGGTACTGCTCGTCGGCGCCGCGCGGAATGGGCGGCTGGTGACAGGCCCGCGCCGGGGCACGCCGCCCTCCGTCTGGCTGCAGACGTTCACTGCCGGGCACGAACTGCTCGGCATCGGTACCCTGTTCCGCGGCGAGGCAGGGCCGGCGCTTCACCTGCATGCCGCCCTGGGGCGGCGCGGGCGGACCCTTACCGGCTGCATCCGCGAGGGCATCCGGACCTGCCTGATCGCCGAGGCCGTGATCCTGGAGCTCAAGGGCCTTCGCGCCGCGCGCCGCCGCGACCCCCGCACCGGCTTCCACCTGCTCGAGCTGGGGCGGCGCCGGCATGCGGCGCGCGTGTAACCGCACCCCGTTCCCCATGGGCTCAAGGTGCCTGGGGAGGGATTCGAACCCTCACTCCCTTGCAGGAATCGGATTTTAAGTCCGATGCGTCTGCCATTCCGCCACCCAGGCTAAGCTGTTTTATATGAATGCCTTATAGCTTCTGTTGTGCCGGAATATTCCCCTGAAATGCCATTCTGCTACCTAAAACTCTACGCTTTTTGCTTGAAAGCCCAATACCATAGGGTCGCGTAATCATGGAAATACGGAGAAACCATATTTTATCAAGGGCTTGATGGCAAGAGTATTCCTGCGCGGCGAGCGTTGGGCCGTGCAATTCAGTGCCGGGCGCACCGAAGGGAAAGCGGTTCAGGCCTTTGCCATGATGCCGGCCTAATCCGGCCCCTCGTCGCCATCCTGAACGCCATCCAGGGCGACCAGCACGTGGCCGTCAAGCCGCCCCCGCCGCCGGCCAATCCGGGGTAAGGCGCGGTATCCCGGCTGAACGAGTGTAGGTCACAGCTCAATTATTCCTTGACCGATCCCATAGCTCGGACCAGAATGGCACCCAAGAGGGGGCTGCGTATTCCCCTTGTAGGATTTTTCCTATTCCCCTTGTAGGAATTTTCCTACAACCGATCGCACGGCCGATGATGGGAGCGGGGTGCCCGACGCCCATTGGTGCAGATCAATTACCGGCTGTCACCAGGGTTGTTCGAGCCTGAGTCATGGCCAACTCCAGTTGATGTTTTCGAGTTGATCATAACAATTTGTTATGATCAAGT
>CAZUYI010000059.1:0-10543 GCA_964624095.1 uncultured Verrucomicrobiota bacterium
CGGCACGTCGCTGCGCAGGGCGATGCGCACGGCGTCGAAGAACAGCGCCTCGAATGCCTCGAGGTACTCGCCGTCCGGCTGGTAGGGCGCGCCCTCCGGGTGCAGCGCGATGTCCCAGTAGCGGCGCGGCTCGAATGACCCGTCGGCGCCGCGCAGGGCGTAGTGGGCCGCCGGCAGGGTCCGGATCCCCTCGAAGAGGGTGGCCGGCTCCGGCACGCAGCGCAGGCAGAGATAGGCATCGAGGGCCGCCCGGTTCGGCTCGCGCGGGACGTGTTGGGATTCGAGCAGCGCCTTGATCTCGGAGGCGAAGATCAGGCGCCCGCCCTTGTTCCAGAGGTAGAGCGGTTTCTGGCCGCAGCGGTCCCGGGCCAGGAACAGGCGGGCGCGGGGCCGATCGTAGAGCGCCAGGGCGAACATGCCGTTGAGCCGGCTCAGGCAGTC
Organism: uncultured Verrucomicrobiota bacterium; assembly: GCA_964624095.1. Classification (GTDB taxonomy): domain Bacteria; phylum Verrucomicrobiota; class Kiritimatiellia; order JAAZAB01; family JAAZAB01; genus CAZEVX01. The sequence goes on from CAZUYI010000059.1 coordinate 442, forward strand.
CACGCCCCACTGCTCGTAGGCGTGCACGACGACTTCCGCGTCCGAGCGCGTGCGGAACACGTGCCCGAGCTTCTGCAGCTCGGCGGTCAGCTCGACGTAGTTGTAGATCTCCCCGTTCTGGCAGAGGACCAGCGTCCGGTCCTCGTTGTAAATCGGCTGGCGCCCACCCTCGAGGTCAATGATGCTCAGCCGCCGCATGCCCATCGAGACGCCGGGTGCCGCAAAGGACCCGACATCGTCCGGACCCCGGTGGCGGAGCCGCTCCGACATCCGGTCGAGCAGGCCCGGCTCGTCGAACCCGCAGAATCCGTAAATTCCGCACATAGTCTGGCCTCACGCGCCGGACGACCCGGCCGCGGGGGCGCCCAGGACCGCGCGCGCGGCGGTCTCGCCCATCCTCATGGCCGTGTGCATGTTGGGGTACTGGAAGGCGCCCTGGCGCCCGGCCGATACGAGGTTCGGCACGGACCGGATCCAGGCCTGGACGCGGGCAAGGTGCGGCTCGAAGCCCAGCGCGAACACCGGGTACCCATGCGGCTCCGGGAACACGTGCGTCTCGACGATGTCGCCGCGCCGGCAGATCCCTTCCCTCTCCAGGTCCGACACGATCGCGCCGCGGGCGTCCGGGGCGCCGCGCCACAGGGCGTCGCCCTGCTCGCAGGTGGTTTCGACGATCAGGACCGTGTGATCGGGCGGGCTCACGCGCAGGCCGGCGTTCTTGGGCTCGGCCACGCGGTGGAAGGACCGGTTGCGGAAGTAGATGTAGAGCGCGTCGAGGCAGCGCGGGCGCCGGACAAGAAACCCGTAGATGGCGATCGGCTTGAACCGCAGCCGGGCAGCCGAGCCCGCGACCTCGCCGGGTGGCGCCGGGTCCGCGAGCCGCACGAGATCGGGCAGCGGGATCGTGGAGACGCAGGCGTCGCAGGCGAGCTCGTGCTCGGCGCCGGCGCGCGCGTAACGGACCGCGGCCGCGCGCCCGTTCCGGAACCGGACGGCGCGGACCTCGGCAGAGGTGACGACCCGGCCGCCCGCCTGCTCGACGGCGCCCGCCAGCCGGCGCGGGAGCGCGTCCGCGCCGGTTACCGCGTAGCGCAGGGTTTCCTCGAGCAGCGCGCTTTCCACCGCCCGGCCCGGCCGCTCGGCGATGCCGAGCCGGGCCAGCAGCCGCTTGAGCGCGTCCACTGCCGTCAGGCGCGGCATCTTGGTGCTGACGAACGTGGCGGACAGCGCCCGCGGGTGCAGGCCCCAGTAGCGGTGCGTGAAGTCGCGGAAGAAGAACTCGTAGAGCGGCCGGCCGTAGAGGCGGATCAGCGCCTCCTCCGCGTGCACCGGCGGCGCGCGGCGCAGCGGCTCTGTGGCGTGCGCCCCGAGCAGGCCCAGCGAACAGCGAATCAGCCGCCCGAGCGGCAGGCCCTTCAGCAGGTCCGCAAATTGAAGCGGGTAGCGGTAGGTGGCGCCCGCCCAGCGAATGCGGGCGTCGAGCGGCACCTCGAGGCTTTCCTCCCCCATGAGGCCGAGCACGTCCTGCGTCAGTTCCCGGTCGAACTGGTGGAGCAGGTGGACCCCGAGATCGTAGTGGTTTTCGCCCCGCCGGATCCCGCGGGATAGCCCGCCGGGCTGCTCCCCGCGGTCGAGCACCGTCACGGGACACCCGGCGCGGGTCAGCACGCGGGCGGCATACAGGCCGCACACGCCGCCGCCAAGCACCGCCACCCGTGGCGTCACGCCGTTCACCGGGACGCCGGCCGGGCGGCCTCTCCCGGCAGGCGCCGCTGCCGCTCGTAGAGCCGGCCCAGGCGCGAATCCGGCAACTCGACGTCGGCGTAGCGCAGCGGCTCGTCTTTCTTGACCGCCCGCGCCAGGCGGGGCTTGCGCTCGCCGTCCTCGGATTCCAGCAGGCCCTGCGGCAACCGGCCGTCGGCGTCCGCCGTCACCGCCCGGTCAATCATGCCGTACACCTCGTCGCTGCCAATGCCGTGCTCGATGACGCGCCCGGCCGGCAGATCCTGTTTGGCGTAGGCATACACGTCGGCCACCCGCCCCGCGCGGGGCGTGAGGACGGCCTTGTGCCAGAGGGCGGCCAGCGCAACGGCCCGCGTGGTCTCGAGGTGGCAGAGATGGTAGGGCCGGTAAAACAGGTAATAGGGATGCTTGCCGTGCAGCTTGTAGTACCAGAGGTAATGCTTCTGGAAAGCGTCGTCGCAGCGGCCCACGACATACACGCCGCCGCCCGGCTGGGCGCCGAGAATGTAATCGACCCGCCCGACGCCCTGGTAGGCGTCGAAATCGAAGAGGTCGAGCACCTGTTCGACCCGCTCGCAGCGGGGCCCCTGCATGCCGGGCCGATCCGGGATCATGCCGGTGCCGTTGGCGACGAGCGCCATCTCGATGTTCAGCTTCGAGCCGTCGGAATAGGCGCAGCACTGGACGGGATTCAGTTTCCGCTTGGCGGCCTCCGCCAGCAGGGACCCGGCGGTGGCATGGCGGTCGAGGAACCCCTTGATGTTCCCCGCCTGCACGAGCTCGAAGGCCCACAGCCGGATCTCGTCGAGCATGCGCATCAGCACGCCGTGCTGGTCGCCGGCATCGCTGGTGACCACCACGCCGGCGCGGGCGGCCTCGGCCTGCAGCAGCGGGCCGAGCCACAGGTCCACTTCGGCGTTCATGAGCACGACGTGGGCCTTGCGCTCGATGGCAGCCAGGCAATACTCCGCCGCCTGGCCGATGCAGTTGGTGGCTTCCACCAGCACGTCGCACGGGACCGCCTTGTCCCGCAACAGGGCCAGGGCGTCCGTGCCGGCGCGGGCCGGCTGCCCGCTCAGCGAGGCCGCCTTGCGCGCCGCCACGAGGTTTCGGTCCGCCGCGAACGTCAGCTCCATGCCGGGCGTGCGGCCGATCTGCCACGCGATGCCGAGCCCCATGTCGCCGGCGCCCACCAGGCCGACGCGGATCGGCTGCCCGCGCGCCGCGCGAGCCTTCAATTCGTTATACATGGCGACCTCCAGCCAACGCTGTACGCCGCCGCGGCACACGGACCTCGTCCGGGCGCGCGACGGACCCATCGGGCAATAACGCATTCATCGCGGGTAAAATGTCACACCGCCCCGGCCCGTGTCAAGCGCGCCGGGCGGCCTATCTGGCTTGCGTCCGCCGGCGGACGCGTTCAGGGGACACGGGTTCGTTCTGCGCTCCCGCCGGGTGTCTGTGATGACCGCGTGGCGGAACGGAAATCCGGGACCTCGAGCAGGATGCCATGATGCCGCGCGGATTCTGCGGCCAGGATCGCCGGGGCGGTCATTTCGGCGGTGAGGAACACGTCCATGGGCGGAGTCGTATCCTCGACAATCGCCCGCAGAAACGTGTCCACCGGCTTGAAATCGGCTCCGCCGTGTCCGCTCTGAGCCTGTTCCGCGGTGGCGTCGAGCGGCGTGGCCGAGAGCGGCACCGCCTCATAGGCTGCCGTGGTCCCTGCCGGCGGCGTCCGCCCCCGCCGCCAGACCCGGAACGCGTCGCCCTTGTAGCGCGGCGACGTGACGCTCGCCTTGTCGCCGCGCAACTCGTACCAGTGACAGCCCAGGGGGCCGCGGGGCACGTGCGGCAGGCTGAACCCGGCGCCGACGATCAACACGGTGTCCTTGGCCGTGTGCATCACGGCATACTCGATGTCGCGCCACGGCAGGTCGTGCTCCGGATCGGTGTAGCTCCGTGGCCGCGTGCCCATGCAGGATACGCGCTCGACCCGGTCGCCGAGGATTTTCAGCAGGGGGCTGAGCGTGTGCGGCAGGTAGTAAATCGGATCGCCCAGGACCTTATACCGCCAGGTGGGTTCCGTCTCGCGGCCCGCGGGACGGTCCGGCTCATGGATGAACTCGCCGGTGCGCCGGTCCCTCCAAAAGTTCCACTTGTCCGAATAATGTACATATTCCCCCTGTGCCAGGCAGACATGCCCGAATTCGCCGGCGTCGTTCATCCGCTTCCAGGTCTCGATGAAGCCCCAGTAGCGGGTCTGCTCCATGAGCTGATACTTGCAGCCGGTCCGCTGCACCGTCGTCACCAGCTTCCAGCAGTCGTCGAGCGTGAACGCGGCGGGGACGTCGGTACAGGCATGAATGCCCTTGTCCATGGCCTGGCAGGCCAGCTCGACCTGGACCAGCGGGTCGCAGGCGAAGTAGATGGCATCCAGCGGAGCCTGGCTCAGCAACGCGGGGTAATCGCCGAAAATCCGTATACCGGCGCCCCCGAGCGCGACGGCTGCCTCCTCGGCGGGTCGGCGGAAGATGTCCATCACCGCCACGATCTCGCACAGCGGGTGTCGCGCGAAGAGGCCTGCCATGTAGCGACCGCGTCCGCCGCAACCCACCAGCGCCAGTTTGACCTTCTTCATGCGCGGACTCCTCCCATCATGATTCCTGTTGTACCGGTCCATCACTCGGCGGTGCGGAACTCCACCCGGACGACGCCGGTATCGGCCGGAAGCTCGACGGCGTTGAAGTCGCACCCGAATCGCCGCACCCGCTGGCATGCGGCGCCCGCGCCGTTGACCGACATCCGTCCGCCGGCACCCGTCCCGGCCGGGAAGAGCAGCGTCAGCACGCCGGGCGCCTTCCGGACCTCCACGCCCGTGATTCCCGGAGCCGTCGCCGTCTGCCGCAGCTCGGCGGCCGCGCGCCGGTCGTGGAACGCGAGCCATTGGTCGCCGTTCCAGATCGGCACATGGGCCCGGTTCAACCGGTCCAGCGCCGCGTCGATAAACGGCTTGCTGTAGCCCGCGAAACTCACCGGGTGCGATTGAATGCATACGGCGGTGTGATAGCGCATCGAGACGCCAAGGAGCGTTTCGAACTCCCGAATCACACCGGCCGGGTCACTGCCCATCCGCTTCTTGACGGACGCATCATCGTAGGTGATCAGAGGCTGCTGCCAGCAGTCGTGGACCATGCCGTCTCTGGCTGCGAACCGGATGGGCCGGCCCGACCCGCAGGTGAAGCTGTTCATGGGATACGACAGGTAGCCGAACAGCAGGCGGTAGCCAAGTTCGATGTGCAGCGGCACCCACTCCGTGTATCCGCGCCACGGGGCGGCATGACACTGCAACGCGGGGCTGACACTCCCGTAGCGGCGTCGGAAGGCCGCGGTTTCATGGCGCAACTGCGTCTCAAAGCCAAGCGCCGGCTCATCGCGCAGATGTTGTTCCTTGATGCCGGGGGGACCGCCGATCGCGTTCACATGCGGCGCGAAGCTGTGCCCGTGCCGCCGCATCTCGGACACCTGCGTGTCCGGCAGCCGCGTTTCCTCCACAAGCTGGAAGGTACAGGTGGCGCCGTGCGCGTCCAGGCAGTCGGCCAGCGCGCGGAACTGCTCGGGCGTCGACCAGTCGTCGTCGCTCTCGAAGACCGCGCCCGAAGGCTGTTCGGCCCGTTCGTAGTACCAGAACCGCGCCAGCGGGTACGGGCACACCGCCGTCACCGCGCGGGCCAGCAGTTGCCCGTGAATATCGCCCTGCGGCAGATGCATGACCCGCGGGTCAACGTGACCCGCGAACAGGTCGCAGGCATGCGTCCAGTTCCAGAGCCCGGTCGTCTGGAAGGAGGCCAGGTCAGGATCGCCAAACCGGATGCGCGCCACGGCATGAGGCAGGTCGTAGAAGAAGAAGGCAATGGCCCCCGCCCCGGTTTTCTGAAGCGCCGTCGCCGGGAAGCCGCTGTCGTTCCAGCCCGCGTCCGTCGCCTGCGCCAGCGTCTCGACCGCGGCGTCGGCAGAGTCCGGCGGGTGGGCCAGGACCAGCGGTACGTGCGTCTGCAGATGAAGGGCGCCGCCCGCGGCAGGGTCGTCGAGCAGCACCCACGCCGGATGGATCACCCGCATGGCCGGGCGCCAGCCGAATGTCTCGATCAGCAGGGCCGACGGCGCCAGGACCACCACCCCGGCTCCGGCAGTGACCGCTGCATGCAGCGCCTCGATCTCGCCCTTGCGCAGAAAGCTCCGGGTCAGCACCGCGAGATCGCCCGGTTCGAGCCTCGGGAGCCCGGCGGAGTCAAGGTCATGGATGTGAAAGCTGTTCAGTCCCTCGGATTTCAGAAGCTCGTGCGCGAACCGGCCAAAGGCGTTCTCCGGCTGCGCCGAGTGGATCAACAGGTAGTGGTTGGCCATGGTCCCTCCTCCTTCCCACTCTAGGTCAGTCCCGCGCACCGGACAATGCGAATCACGGGCGGGTTGGGGAACGCCCTTACATCCCCTTGGCGGACAGGAGGATAGCGTTCAGACCCGGGTTATCCGGGCATGCCCAACCGGACGCGGAACCGCCCTCCCGGTAAGCCTTCGGCAGGCCGATCCGAGCGTGACGACGGACGACTTGCAACCGGCAATTGGATGTCGGATTTTTAAGATTGCATTCCGTTCAGGCCGTGCCTATAAAGCCTGTTTTCGCGCTCCGCCGGTTCGGCGGACGGCCGAAGACACCTTGCCCGAGGCTGTGGCCATGGCAAAATACGTGCTGCTCATTCTGAGCGCGGTGCTGGTCAACAATTTCGTGCTGACCCGGTTCCTGGGCATCTGCCCGTTTCTGGGCGTCTCGAAGAAGATGCCGACCGCGCTGGGCATGTGCGCGGCGATCATTTTCGTGATGACCTGCACCTCGGCGGTGACCTGGCTCGTGTCGCGGTTCCTGCTCGAGCCGGACGGCCTGTTCCACGCCGACCTCACCTACCTGCAGACCCTGGTGTTCATCCTGGTGATTGCCGCGTTTGTGCAGTTCGTCGAGATGGTGATCCGCAAGCTGAGCCCGGCGCTGTACCGCGGGCTGGGCATCTACCTGCCGCTGATCACGACCAACTGCGCCGTGCTGGGCGTGGCGGTGCTGAACATTCAGCGCGGGCACTCGCTGCCGGAGGCCACGCTGTTCGGGTTCGGCGCCGCGGCCGGGTTCGCCCTGGCCCTGGTCATTTTCACCGGCCTGCGCGAGCGCATTGACCGCGCCCACCCGCCCCGGGCGTTCGAGGGGACGGCTATCGCGCTGATTACCGCCGGCCAATTGAGCCTGGCGTTCATGGGATTTGCCGCGCTGATCAAGCTGTGAGGGACCCGAAGGGGGCCGGAAGCGGGCGGCGCGGCTCGCGCGGACCCGCGCTGGAAGGTCCGAGGAAAGCATGCCGACGGACGTGATTCAATCGGCGCTGCTGATGGGCGGCGTGGGCCTGTTTTGCAGCGCCCTGCTGGGCGTGGCAGTGCGGTTTTTCGCCGTGCACGAGGACGCCCGCATCGCGGCGCTGGCCGCCTTGCTGCCGAACGCCAACTGCGGGGCCTGCGGCCTGGCCGGCTGCGCGGACTATGCCCGGTCCATCGTGCTGAATGCCGCGCCGGTCAACCTCTGCCGGCCGGGCGGCGCGGAAGTCTGTCGGCGCATGGCGGCGGTCATGGGCGTCGAGGCCACGGCCATGGAGCGGCAGGTCGCCATCGTGCGGTGCGGCGGCGGTAATTCGGCGGCCGCGCGCCGGTTCCGCTACAACGGCATTGCCGACTGCGCGGCGGCGGCGGCCGTCGGCGGCGGGGACAAGGCCTGCCGCTACGGATGCCTGGGGTTGGGCGCCTGCGCGCGGGTGTGCCCGGTCTCCGCCATCGAGATCACGGCCGATTCCCTGGCCGTCGTACACCCGGAACTCTGCATCGGTTGCGGCCAGTGCGTGGCGGCCTGTCCGCGCGCGTTGATCCGGCTCGTCCCGGAGACCCGCCGCCTGCACGTCCTGTGCCGCTCGCCGGAGCGCGGACCGGTGGTCCGGCGGCAGTGCGCCGTGGGCTGTATCGGCTGCACGCGGTGCGCCAAGGCGGCGCCCGAGGCCATCCACATGGAGGGCGCGCTGGCCGTGGTGGACTATCGCCAGCCGCTCGAGCAGACCGAGATTGTCGCCCTGTGCCCCGCTCACACGATCGTTGAGCGGAGCGGGCGCCTGGCGCCGCAACCCGCCCGGGAGGCCCGCGCATGAAGATTCTCCGGACTCCCTTCCGGTCCCGGGGCGGCGTGCACCCGGCCTACGGCAAGCACGCCACCGCCGGCCTGCCCATCGAGTCCCTGCCGCTCCGGCCGCTGTGGCAGGTCTCCATGGCCCAGCACATGGGCGCGCCGGCCCGGCCAGTCGTCAAGAAAGATGATCGGGTCGCCCGCGGGCAGGTCCTGGGCGAAGCCGGCGGATTCGTCTCCGCTCCCGTCCACGCGCCGACGTCCGGCGTCGTGCGCGCGGTCGCCGAGCGGCTGACCCCGGCGGGCCTGCCGGCCGCCTGCGTGGAGCTGGAATCCGACGGCGAAGACCGCGCGGCGGCCCTCGAGCCCTGCCCGGGCTGGGAATCGCTCGGCGCGCGCGCGCTCGTCGAGCGCGTGGCGGCCGCCGGCGTGGTGGGCATGGGCGGGGCCGGGTTCCCGACCCACGTCAAACTGTCCCCGCCGCCCGCCAAGCCCATAGACACCCTGATCGTCAACGGCGCCGAGTGCGAGCCGTACCTGACCGCCGACCACCGCCTGATGGTCGAGGAGGCCGACCGCATCTGGGCGGGCGTCCGGCTCGTGCGCCATATCCTGGGCGCGCGCCGCGTGGCGGTGGCCATCGAGGACAACAAGCCGGACGCTATCCGCGCGTTCGAGCGCGTACTGCACGGGACCGACGCCGAGCTGGTGATCCTGAACACGGAATACCCGCAGGGCGCGGAAAAACAGCTCATTTACGCCGTCACCGGCCGCGAGGTGCCCTCGGGCGGCCTGCCGATGGATGTCGGCGCCCTGGTCGAAAACGTCGCCACCTGTGCCGCGATCCGCGACGCCATCCTCGACGGCCGCCCGCTGATCGAGCGGGTGGTGACGGTGACCGGCGCCGCGGTGCGCACGCCGAAGAACCTGCGCGCGCGGATCGGCACGCCCCTGGCCGACCTGCTGGCGCACTGCGGCGGGCTGGCCGGCCCGCTGGGCAAGCTCGTGTGCGGCGGCCCCATGATGGGCCTCGCCCAGGGCGGCCTGGAGGCGGCCGTCGCAAAAACCACCTCGGGGTTGCTGGCGATCCCGCGCGCGCAGACGATCCAGTTCGGCTCGGGCGCCTGTATCCAGTGCGGGCGCTGCGTCGCCGCCTGCCCGATGCGCCTGCTGCCGTGCACCCTGAGCGAAGCCATCGAAGCCGAGGATGACGACGGCGCCGTCGAGCTGTGCGTCGCGGATTGCATCGAGTGCGGGTGCTGCGCGTACGTGTGCCCGGCGCACCGGCCCCTGGTCCAGCACATGCGCCGCGCCAAGGCGCGGCTGGCCCAACGGCGCCAGGCGGCAGCCGCGGCCAAGGCGGCTCAGTCCCGCCCGGAGTCCGCCTGAACCGTTTGCCCCAGAGCCATTCCATGAACACCGTTTCCACCGCCCCGGCGTCCGCCGAGACCCCGCCGTCCGAGTGGCTGGTCAGCAGTTCGCCGCACGCCCATTCGGGCGACAGCGTGCCCCGGATCATGCGCGCGGTGCTGATCGCGCTGGCGCCGGCTCTGGCCGCCGCCATCGGCCGGTTCGGCTGGGACGCCGTGAGGCTGGTGACGATCTGCGTGGCGAGCGCCGTGCTCTGCGAGGCGGGCGTGCGCCGGCTCATGCGCCGGGACGTGGCCGCCATCGCCGACGGGAGCGCGGCGGTCACCGGCCTGCTGCTGGCCTTCAACCTGCCGCCGGGCCTACCGGGCTGGATGGCGGCCCTCGGGGCGGCAGTGGCCATTGTGCTGGCCAAGCAGTGTTACGGCGGGCTGGGCTACAACCCGTTCAATCCGGCCCTGATCGGGCGGGTGTTCCTGCTGATCTCGTTCCCCGTGGCCATGACGACCTGGTCCGAATGGGCCGTTCCCCTGCCGGCGAGCGGGGTGGACGCCATCACGACCGCCACGCCGCTGGGCCTGGTCAAGAACACGCTCGCCGTGGGACACCCGCTGCCATTCGCCTTCGACGGCGGCACGGCGCTCCAGTTCTTGCTCGGACTCAAGAACGGCTGCCTGGGCGAGACATCCGGCCTGGCGCTGGCGCTCGGCGGGCTCTACTTGCTGTATCGGCGTGTCATCTCCTGGCAGGTGCCGGTCTGTTTCCTCGGCACCGTCCTCG